>NZ_JYDG01000013.1:0-254343 GCF_003263545.1 Rahnella sp. AN3-3W3 | reverse complement strand
CCAATTAACCAATTAACCAACCAAAATAATTCGGGTTGCAGGAAGGCGACAAGTGAAGGAGTCCCGATGAGCTTACATAAGTAAGTGATTCGGGTGACTGAGTGAAGCCAACGCACCTGCAGCTCGAAGTATGAAGGGTGATATGACAGAAGAAAGACCCGATCCTGACAGCCTGCTGGCGCTCGCCAATGAGAAGCCACGCGGGCAACTGAAAGTCTTTTTCGGCGCCTGTGCGGGCGTCGGGAAAACTTTTGCCATGTTGCAGGAAGCACAGCGCCTGCGTGCCACCGGTCTCGACGTGCTGGTTGGCGTGGTGGAAACCCACGGAAGGGAGGAAACGCAGGCGCTGCTGCCGGGGCTTTCTCTGTTACCACCGAAACGCATAAACCACCGCGGTCGTCAGGTGCAGGAATTTGACCTCGATTCCGCGCTGGCCCGCCGCCCTGCCCTGATCCTGATGGACGAACTGGCGCACAGCAATGCCGCCGGTTCGCGCCATCCGAAGCGCTGGCAGGATGTCGAAGAGTTACTCGATGCCGGAATCGACGTGTTTACCACCGTCAACGTGCAGCATCTTGAAAGCCTGAACGATGTGGTCAGCGGCGTCACCGGTATTATTATTCGCGAAACCGTTCCCGACCGTCTGTTTGATGACGCCAGCGAAGTGGTGCTGGTGGATTTGCCGCCAGACTCCCTGCGCCAGCGCCTGAAAGAAGGCAAAGTTTATATTCCCGGTCAGGCCGAACGCGCCATCGAACACTTCTTCCGTAAAGGCAATCTCATTGCCCTGCGCGAGCTTTCCCTGCGCCGCACCGCCGATCGCGTTGACGATCAGATGCGCGAATATCGCGACGATCAGGGCGTTAATCGTGTCTGGCATACCCGCGACGCACTATTGCTGTGCATTGGTCACGGCGGCGGTAATGAAAAACTGGTGCGTGTTGCGTCGCGCATGGCCGCACGTCTCGGCTGCGTCTGGCACGCGGTGTATGTAGAAACGCCACGTCTGCATCGTCTGCCGGAAGGCCAGCGACGCGCCATTTTGCACTCCCTGAAACTGGCGCAGGAACTGGGCGCGGAAACCGCCACCCTCTCCGATCCGCAGGAAGAACAGGCGATTTTGCGCTACGCCCGCGAGCATCGTCTGGGCAAAATAGTGACCGGCCGCCGCCGCGAAAAACGCTGGAAGTTCAGCGCCAGTTTTGCCGATAAACTGGCAAATATCGCGCCGGATCTCGATCTCATCGTGGTCGGACTGGAAGATTCTCCGCCCAATACGGCACGCAAAGAACAGGACTCACGCACATTCGCTGACCGCTTCAGCCGCCAGCTCTGGGGCTGCTCGCTGGCAGTGGCGCTGTGTGCGGTGATCACCGTGATGTCGCAATGGCTGGTGCCGACCTTCGATCAGGCCAACCTGGTGATGGTGTATCTGCTCGGCGTGGTGATTGTCGCGCTGTTTTATGGCCGCTGGCCGTCGGTGCTGGCGGCAGTAATCAATGTCGTCAGCTTCGATCTGTTTTTCGTCCAGCCGCGCGGCTCGCTGGCGGTCACTGATGCACAGTATCTGGTGACGTTCGGCGTCATGCTGATTGTCGGTATTCTGATCGGGAATCTGACCGCCGGTGTGCGTTATCAGGCGCGCATCGCCCGTCACCGTGAAAAACGCGCGCAGCATCTGTATGAAATGTCCAAAGGGCTGAGCCAGTCGCTGACGCCGGAAGCCATTGCGCAAACCAGCCGCCACTTTATTTCGTCCAGCCTGAATGCCAAAACCGCCATTTTGCTGCCGCAGGAGAATGGCGAACTGGCACAACCTGCCGGTGAAACCACGTCGATTGTGGTGGATGACGCCATCGCCCGCTGGAGTTTCGATAAAAAAATGCCTGCCGGTGCGGGCACCGATACCCTGCCCGGCGTGCCGTATCAGCTTTTGCCGCTGATTGCTTCCGGTGAATCGCGCGGTCTGCTGGCGGTCGAACCGCCGAATATCCGTCAGCTACTGGTGCCGGAACAGCAACGTCTGCTACAAACTTTCACCGTGCTGATTGCTAATGCCCTGGAACGTCTGCATCTGGCCGCCAGCGCGGAAACAGCAAGACTGGAAACTGAACGCGAGCAACTGCGCAACTCACTGCTTTCAGCGCTTTCCCATGACCTGCGCACACCGCTGACGGTGCTTTTCGGGCAGGCGGAAATCCTGACGCTGGATCTGGCGTCGGAAGGTTCGAAGCACGCCCCGCAGGCCAGCCAGATCCGCCAGCAGGTACTGAGCACCACACGGCTGGTGAATAATCTGCTGGATATGGCGCGCATTCAGTCCGGCGGATTTAATCTGCGCAAAGAGTGGCAGTCAGTGGAAGAAATCACCGGCAGCGCGCTGCGGATGCTTGAGCCGGTGCTGGCTCACGACCACATCGAGATAGATTTGCCGAAGGAAATGGTGCTGGTGAACTGCGACGCCAGCCTGATTGAACGGGTGCTGATCAATCTGCTGGAAAATGCCCATAAATATGCCGGAATTGGCGCGACGATTGGCATAAAAGCCACACCGCTGGATGAGTGGCTGGAGATCGAAGTCTGGGATAACGGTCCGGGAATTCCGGCCGGTGCCGAACACGCTATTTTCGAAAAATTCGCCAGGGGAAATAAAGAGTCAGCTATTCCCGGCGTGGGGTTGGGATTAGCGATTTGCCGTGCCATTATTGAGGTGCACGACGGACGTATTTGGGCGGAGAATGGCCCTGACGGCGGCGCGCGTTTCCGTTTCAGGCTGCCGCTGGAAGCCCTGCCTGAGATGGAAGCGGATATGGACACTGACATCGACGAGGCAACGTGAGCGCATCCCCGGTAAATATTTTAATTGTTGAAGACGAAAAAGAGATCCGCCGCTTTGTGCGCACGGCGCTCGAGGCGGAAGGCTTGCGGGTATTTGAAAGTGAGACGCTGCAACGCGGGCTGATTGAGGCCGGCACGCGTAAACCGGATCTGATTATTCTCGATCTCGGTTTACCGGACGGTGACGGGCTGACGTATATCCGCGATTTGCGCCACTGGAGCGCGATCCCGGTGATTGTGCTGTCGGCTCGCACGAGTGAAGAAGACAAAATTGCCGCGCTGGATGCCGGTGCCGATGATTTTCTGACCAAGCCGTTTGGCGTTGGTGAGCTGCTGGCGCGGGTTCGCGTGGCGCTGCGCCGTCATGCGGGCAGTTCACAGGAAAGTCCGCTGGTCACGTTTGCGGATGTGACGGTAGATTTGATCAACCGCCGCGTGCAGCGAAACGGGGAAGATTGTCATCTGACGCCGATTGAGTTTCGCCTGCTGGCCGAACTGCTGGCAAACAGCGGCAAAGTGATTACTCAGCGTCAGTTACTGAGCCACGTGTGGGGCCCGAATTACGTCGAACACAGCCATTATCTGCGCATCTACATGGGGCATTTGCGCCAGAAACTGGAGGCCGACGCCACCCGGCCGCGTCATTTACTGACTGAAACCGGCGTGGGCTATCGTTTTATGCCTTAGGTTCGTCAGTTTCCGGTTTGGCTTCGCCAAATTCAGCTTCCAGACTTTCCGCAGCCTGCTGCAAAATGGCACTCACCCGCACCACCTGCTCCGGCGTTAAATCCGAACGCATCATGTTGCCGCGCAGCGCGTGACGCAGGCGGTGCATCGATTCATGAATACCTTCTGCCAGATTGTTTTCACGCGGACGCTGAGCGCCAGCCAGACGGGCAAAAATCACATCCACCGCCGCCTGATGCTGCGCCAGTTCGACTTTTCCGGCTTCAGTTATCTGATAGCTTTTACGACCATTACCGGTGGCGACAGGCTCGAGGAAATCCTGCTCTTCCAGCAGCGTCAGCGTCGGGTAAATGACGCCTGGGCTTGGCACATACAGACCGGAAGACGCTTCTTCGATAGCTTTAATCAGCTCATAACCGTGGCTCGGTTTCTTCGCCACCAGCGCCAGCAGCACGCGGCGCAAATCACCGTGTTCAAACAGACGATGCACACCGCGCTCGCCACGACCACCGCGACGGCCTTCGCCACGTCCGCGACGTTCGCGCCCTTCTTCACCACGTTCTTCACCACGATGGCGGCCATCCCGGCGCAACATGTGACGCTCGCTGTGATCGCTGCGATCTGATTCATGACGGCAATGACCACGATGCCCTTCTTCCCGGCAACCGTGACCGCGGTGGCGGCCTTCAAACATTTTGCTAAACATAGTTTACGTCCTATTTAGATATATCGAATTATTTCGATATATCTAAACTAGATCGATTTTCAGAAACTGGCAAGCCGAAAAGCGCATTTAGATATATCTTTTTCGTCTCTGAACTGGCGGCAAGAAACGCGCAAAAAAAAAGCGCTGAATAATCAGCGCCTTTGATGAGAAGCAGAGAACGGCTTATTTGGCGTCGGCAAGAACCTTGCTGACGATTTCTACCGCTTCTTTCTCGATTTGTTCACGGTGTTCAGCACCGAGGAAGCTTTCACAATAAATTTTGTAGGCTTCTTCTGTACCGGACGGACGTGCCGCGAACCAGCCGTTTTTGGTCATCACTTTCAGGCCGCCGATTGACGCGCCGTTACCCGGAGCGTTGGTCAGACGGGCAGTGATCGGGTCACCGGCCAGCGTGTCGGCTTTCACCTGTTCAGGAGAAAGTTTAGACAGCGCGGCTTTCTGCGCGTGAGTTGCAGGTGCCTGAATACGGTTGTAGCTTGGCGCGCCAAAGCGGGCAGCCAGCTCGTTGTAATGTTCCTGCGGGTTCTTGCCGGTGACGGCAGTGATTTCCGCGGCCAGCAGGCACATGATGATACCGTCTTTGTCGGTAGACCACGGGGTGCCATTGAAACGCAGGAAAGAAGCCCCTGCACTTTCTTCGCCACCAAAACCGAAGCTGCCGTCAAACAGACCATCAACGAACCATTTAAAGCCTACCGGTACTTCTACCAGTTTACGGCCTAAATCTTCCACTACGCGGTCGATCATCGCGCTGGAAACCAGCGTTTTACCGACGGCAACCTCTTTGCCCCACTGCGGACGGTGCTGGAACAGGTACTGAATCGCCACCGCCAGATAATGGTTGGGGTTCATCAGACCGGCTGGCGTCACAATGCCGTGGCGGTCGTAGTCAGGGTCATTGGCAAAGGCCAGATCGAATTTATCACGCAGCGCCAGCAGACCGGCCATGGCGGATTCAGACGAGCAGTCCATGCGGATCACACCGTCGTGGTCGAGATGCATGAAACGGAAAGTCTGATCGACTTCATCGTTCACCAGCGTCAGATCCAGTTTGTAATGCTCAGCGATGCGCTGCCAGTATTCGATACCGGAACCACCGAGAGGATCCACACCCAGTTTCAGACCTGCTTTCTGAATCGCGGCCATATCAACGATGTCGGTCAGGCCTTCGATAAACGGCTGAACCAGATCCTGCGCCACCAGATGACCACTTTTCCACGCCTGATCCAGAGACTGACGTTTCACACCCGCAAGCTTCGCAGCCAGCAGTGCGTTAGCGCGTTTCTCAATCACGGAGGTCAGGTTGGTATCTGCCGGGCCACCGTTGGTCGGGTTGTATTTGATGCCGCCATCTTCCGGTGGATTGTGCGAAGGGGTGATGACGATGCCATCGGCCAGCGCGCCGCCGTTGCGGTTGTGGGTCAGGATAGCGTGAGACACCGCAGGCGTCGGCGTGAAGCCGTTGTCTTCCTGCACGATGACATCCACGCCATTCGCCGTCAGCACTTCCAGCACAGAGATAAACGCCGGTTCAGACAACGCATGTGTGTCTTTACCCACGTAGCACGGGCCGGTGGTGCCCTGCTCTTTACGCACTTCAGCAATTGCCTGAGCAATGGCCAGGATGTGCGCTTCATTAAAGCTGTGACGCAACGAACTACCGCGATGACCGGACGTGCCAAATTTCACAGCGTGTGCTGTATTAGCCGGATCCGGTTGCAGAACGTAATACTGTGACGTTAACTGCGCCACATTAATCAAATCGCTTTGCTGAGCAGGTTGCCCTGCACGGGGGTGATTAGCCACTGGCGCTTCTCCCTTACGCTGAAATTTAGAGGGTGCCGCACACTTTGTCAGTCAGTTCCGCCGGGAACTGCATGAGTTGCATGATGTGTTCGATCATGCTGCGTTTGCGACCTGTGTTGGTATTCGTAATAACCCAATACGGCGTTCCGGGAACGTGTTTAGGCTTGGTATGAATGCCGTTTTGCAGCAGGGTTTGCTGGTCACCGGCAAAATAGGTACGCGTGCGGCCTGTTAATGACTCGGTCGCAACGGCAAATTCTTTCGGGTTCAGGCCATACAAGGTCGACAGGATCAACATAAAGCGGTTCACCGCTTTGGTCTGCTCTGCGTATTCGTCAGACAGCAACAGTTCACGGACGGCGCGGACTTTATCACGCGACGTCGGTGCTGCAGCGGCGACAGGTTTTTCCTGTGCAACGGTGCCGGCAATAATGGAAGCATTCACTGTCGCGGCAGGAGCGGTCTGTCCGGCAGTAAACTTCAACATACGGCGTAAAATATCAGACGCACTTTCACCGATAGCCTGCGTGTGGCTGGCAATGTAGCGGTAGAGTTCTTCGTCAACCTCAATAGTTTTCATCTTTATCCAGTACTGTTTTTCTACTTAATTCAAAAGGATTATACAAATTTCTACACAGTAACAAACAGGGGAATTGCGCCGCGAAGCAAAAACCAGACTACTTCCCGTTTTTGCTGCATGCAGGCTCCGGCCTGTTCTTGCTTCTGGTAGTCAAATCCCGCTCAGGCATCTGGCAGAAACTTTCTGTTTTAAAAAATCATCCGCAACTCATGATAACCTAATGGAATCGTTTATCAGTATGAACTTCGCCATGAAATTACATTATCGCATGCAAGAACCTGAAGTCGCTGGCAGCCATGCCCTGCCGGTTTTGTTAATCCACGGCTTGTTCGGAACCCTTGATAATCTGGGCGTTCTGGGCCGCGACCTGAAACAACAGCATAGAGTGTTACAGGTCGATTTGCGTAACCACGGCCAGTCCGGGCGTTCTGATGAGATGTCATACGCCGCGATGGCGCAGGATTTAGCAGAAACGCTGGATGAAGTGGGTTTCCAAAAAATCATTGTTATCGGCCACTCGATGGGCGGCAAAGCAGCGATGGCGCTTACCGCGCTGATCCCTGACCGTATCGAGAAGCTGATCGCCATTGATGTCGCGCCGGTCGATTACCGCGTGCGCCGTCACGATGAGATTTTTGCGGCGATTAACGCCGTCACCGCTGCCGGATTACGTGACCGCACGTCGGCTGCCGCCTGTATGCGCGAGTATATAAAGGAAGACGGCGTGATTCAGTTTCTGCTGAAATCTTTCCAGCAGGGAGAATGGCGCTTCAACGTTCCGGTTCTGCTCAGTGAATATGAAACCATCACCGGCTGGGAAGACGTACCGGCGTGGGATCACCCGGCGTTATTTATCCGCGGCGGATTGTCGCCGTATGTGCAGGACGCTTACCGCGAAGATATTGCCCGTCAGTTCCCGCAGGCCAAAGCCTATGTCGTCGCCGGAACCGGACACTGGGTTCACGCGGAAAAACCTGAGGCCGTGCTGCGCGCTGTTCACCGTTTCATCGATGTGGACTAAGGTTTAACATCCTGGGGATAAATTGTGCAAAAAGCCTGCACAACTTAGAAAGTTATCATGAAATCAGGGCAATCAGGCGTTGTGAACCCCAGGCGCGCCAGTGTATGATTGCGCGCTATAATTTTGCCGCCCCGTTTCACTCAGGCTGAGTCGCGGGGGGTAAATTGGGTCAGGGTTTCTTAGCCCGAAATGTGTGAAACGCTCGTCAGGAATCGGCTTGCCGTTTTCCGATGTAAAAACTTCCCTGGTTGTACCGCTACCTATGGCAAAAGAACAACTGGATCGCACGACGATTGATCTGTTCGCAGATGACCGCCGTCCGGGGCGTCCAAAAACAAATCCGCTATCCCGTGATGAACAGCTCAGGATCAACAAGCGCAATCAGTTACGCCGCGATAAAGCGAGCGGTCTGCGTCGCGTGGAGCTGAAAATGAATGCCGATGCTGTTGATACGCTCAATAAGCTGGCTGAAAAACGTAACATCAGTCGTAGCGAACTGATTGAAGAGATGCTGCTGGCGCATCTTAACGGTCATGAAGGCTGATTAAAAACGGGTAACCTTTCCAGGCTACCCGTTTGTTTTTTCTTACTTATTCAACGCTAACTCTCTTCGCCCTTCTCAAAACGTTTCCCAGTTCTCAGCACTTTTCGCACTATTCGCCGAAAGCAACCCGCCCATCCCGGTATCCGGACGCAGCAACGGAGCGGAAACCGCTTTCGCTGGACGTCCCTTCACGTTGGTTACGCTATCTTTGAGTTTAAACGTGGCCACGGCGTTGTTGAGTAATGCAGCCTGTTCTTCCAGAGAAATCGCAGCCTGCGATGCCTCTTCAACCAGCGAGGCGTTCTGCTGCGTCACACTGTCCATCTGAGTGATCGCCACCGCCACCTGACCGATGCCTTTGCTTTGCTCATCAGATGCCGAAGCGATTTCCGCCATGATATCGGTGACATGCGTAATTGAGCGCACCACTTCATTCATCGTCAGACCGGCGTTTTCAACCAGTTTTGAACCGCTGTCGACGCGGGAAACCGATTCACTGATCAGGGATTCGATTTCTTTCGCCGCCTGGGCGCTGCGCTGTGCCAGATTGCGCACTTCGCTGGCGACCACCGCAAATCCACGCCCCTGTTCGCCCGCACGTGCGGCTTCAACCGCGGCGTTCAGCGCCAGAATGTTGGTCTGGAAAGCAATGCTGTTGATGACCGACGTAATTTCAGCAATTTTCTTTGAGCTGCCGGAAATGTCTTTCATGGTACTCACCACGTCCGCCACAATATTGCCTCCCTTCTGCGCCGTGCCGGAGGCTTCAATCACCAGCTGGCTGGCGTGATGTGCGTTATCGGCATTGTGTTTCACCGTCGCTGTCAGTTCTTCCATGCTGGCTGCGGTTTCTTCCAGAGCAGAAGCCTGTTCTTCGGTACGCGAAGACAAGTCATTATTGCCCGCTGAAATTTCCGATGCTCCCTGATAGATATGGTTAGTACAGTCACGGATCGTCTGCACCGTATTCACCAGACTCGCCTGCATCACATTCAGCAGCGGGATCAGTTTACCGGCGCAGTTTTTACCGAACTCTTCCATATACTGCGTCAGATCACCGCTGGCGATCACCGCGAACTGATCGCGGATTTTATCCAGCGGTTTCACCAGCGCCATCACCAGATAACGATCGGTCAGCAGCAACAGGATCAAACCAATACCAAATGCGCTCAGCTGGATCACTTTGCTCATGTAGGTCAGATGATTGGATTCATTTTGTGCGGCCTGAAAATCAACTGCAATCTGGCTGCTGACTTTTTCCATTGATGAACCAAAAGTGCGGCTCAGCGCCGGAACCGTGGTGTTGGCTAACTGGTTATAGGTGTCGATATTCTTACTGCTGGCAGCATTGAATAACGGCGTAACGCCCTGTGTCAGCAGGTTTTCCCAGCTGGTCTGCAGTTCCTGAATGGATGATTCTTCCAGGCCCGGATGGGGTACTGATTTAAAATCAGCCAGCGCCTGAGTCAGTTCATCAAGAGATTGTTTGGCGCTGTCAAAAATTTCAGGGCCTTTTGACGGGTCAGTCTGAAGCTGTGCAACCGCACGACTCAGACGCGTCACGGTACGGAAATACTGATCGTTGCCTTTGCTGATCAGCGTCATGTTGTTGACCAGTTCGGTACTGTTCCTGGTATTTTGCGTTAATGTGCCAAGTGATGTGACGGTATAAAGGGAAACACCGGCCCACATCACGCAGAAGATGCCAAGAATGGTTAATAAAGCGGCCCTGATGGTAATATTTTTTAAAAACTGCACGATATGCCTCTCTCGAAACAGGACTGTTTCTGGTCTGAGGATTGACGGGGATGCGGAGAATCAAAACAGGTAACCAGCAGGCCTACGCCCCCGGACATGTTTGAACACCTCTCCGGGCATCGATTTCTTTATTATGTTGAGATTGCTCTCGCATCATCTATCGGCGGGACATGCATAAACTTAAGGAAGGAGCCGGTTTATTTCTTCACTTTGCTTATGACCTCAGGAACCCTGTGGTTGATAAGCACACGATGGCGATAACACTTTAAAATATTGCCCGATAAACTTATTCCCCAGTTAAGAAGGCGAGCAGAAGCATATTCTCCGCCTCGCGAGTTTGGTATCATCTTCGCTATTATTGCCTGCAATGCAGGGCACTTCATTTAGAACAAGAGGTTAGATAATCTTATGGCCGTTGTAGGTATCTTCTTTGGATCCGATACAGGTAACACCGAAAACATCGCTAAAATGATCCAGAAACAATTGGGTAAAGATGTGGCTGAGGTGCATGACATTGCGAAGAGCAGCAAAGAGGATCTGGAAAAATTCGATATTTTGCTGATCGGAATTCCAACCTGGTATTACGGTGAAGCGCAGTGTGACTGGGATGACTTTTTCCCGTCGCTCGAAGAGATAGATTTCGAAGGTAAGCTGGTTGCCCTGTTTGGCTGCGGCGATCAGGAAGACTATGCCGAGTATTTCTGCGATGCACTGGGTACCGTGCGCGATATCATTGAGCCACGCGGCGCAGTGATTGTCGGACACTGGCCAACTGAAGGTTACCACTTTGAAGCATCCAAAGGCCTGGCAGATGATAAGCACTTCATCGGACTGGCAATTGACGAAGACCGTCAGCCGGAACTGACCGCTGAACGTGTTGATGCGTGGGTGAAACAGATCACAGAAGAACTCAGCCTTTCAGAAATTATCGGCTAAAACCCTGTTGGCCCTGAGGATTTATTCTACAATTGAAGGGCCAAACTATTACTGAAATTAACAATTTAACCGCTACAAAATTGTAACTTTCGGTCGTATCAAGGTACACTGAGTTCATCTGTTTTTTCTATCGATCAAGTCGTTGCATTATTAATGTGACAGGCAATTTGTGATCTTTATTAACAGGCTGTCGTTTACGAGAATGGGCACACTTCCCTTAAACGAAGAACAGTAAACGAACAATTTTGTGCCGCCGATGCCACAGGCTGCATGCCTCAACTTGATTAGCACATAGTAACAGGACTGAATCCGCATGACTGACAACAACACCGCACTGAAGAAAGCCGGCTTAAAAGTCACGCTTCCGCGCCTCAAAATCCTGGAAGTGCTGCAAGCGCCGGAAGGTCATCACGTTAGTGCGGAAGATCTGTACAAGCAACTGATTGATATGGGCGAAGAAATTGGTCTGGCCACGGTTTACCGTGTTCTGAACCAGTTTGATGATGCTGGTATCGTCACCCGTCATAACTTCGAAGGCGGCAAGTCCGTATTCGAACTGACTCAGCAACATCACCACGATCACCTGATCTGCCTGGATTGCGGTCGTGTGATTGAATTCCGTGACGAATATATTGAAGGTCGTCAGCGTGAGATTGCTAAAAAACATGGCATTAAACTGACCAACCACAGTCTGTACCTGTACGGTCACTGTGAAGCAGGCGACTGCCGTGAAGACGAATCTTTGCACAATGACAAACCTGCGCATTAATTTGCACAGCTTCGATTGTCGCAAATACTCTAAATAAACTAACCGCTGGAAAGCGGTTTTTTTATGTCTGCGTTTCACCCCGAACACAGACGCCGCTTACCGACGTAAAAAACCCCGGCAAGCCGGGGTTTCGCTTTTGATAATGATGATTTTGCCAGCTAAGGCTTTTACAAAAATCTGCTATTAGTTCGCCATTGCAGGCGCGTTATTGGATGTGATTTCCTGCCAGATTTTACCGCAATCCGCCGCATATGCCTGACCATCACCGGTTTTGCGCGCCGTCAGACAGCGCTGGTAATCCAGCACGCGTACTGTTTCCTGTTCCGCAAATTTCTGGTGTTCTTTTTCCTGTTTCAGCTTGTTCAGCAACACCTGACAGGACGCCAGTTTGTCCGGATTACCTTCTGAAGAATTAATACACGCGCGGTAGTCTTCACGCGTTTGCGAAATCTGAGCCTGATCGGCCGTTGGCGCACAGCCTGCCAACAGAACAACAGATACTGCCATCATCAGTAATTTATTCATCGACATAACGACCTCAGAAAATAGTGAATGGAGCAATAACGATGAATTTCACGTCTTTTTCATCCTGGAATATGTTGCCGTAACCCCCGCCCCAGCTCGGAATATCCGAGTGGTTGTCGTACTGGGTGTAATGCAGTTTGAACAGTGTCCCCTTCGCGCGGCCTTCCTGAATGGTGTAAAGCGCATCCAGGCTCCAGGCGCTCTCTTTCAGACGCTGGCTCTGGTCATAAGCGGCGTTGGTACTCGGTTTGGCGTCCCACGCGTAAACGTAAGAACCCCCGACGGCAAAGCCCGGCAGATCCCATTTCGCCAGATCGTAAAGTACGCCGGCGTACACCGCTTTCTCGCCGTTGGCGTTGAAGTCCGAACGGTTATCCCACCACACGTCAAGACGACCGTTGGAGGAGGAATACGTCGGGGTCATACGTTGCAGGAAGTAGCCCTGATTACCTTCCGCTTTGACCATCGTACCTTCCAGCCGCCAGTTAAACTGACCGGTGGTGTAACCGAAAGTCAGCGCCTGCAACCAGGCCATCCCGTCATACAAGCTGTTCGGATCGTTCTTATTGCTGATGCGATCTTCCGCACCGTAGAACTGGTAGCTGGTGGTCAGCGGATTGCCCATCAGATCGATTTTGTAAGACGCTTTGGCAAAATACTGATCGACGTAACTTTTAGCCTGACCAAAAGCGCCTTCCAGCACGAAGTCATTTTTGAAGTCGTATTTCGCTCCAAGAGAGTGGATGTACGAAACGCCCGTTTTCTTATCGTTCTGGCGGAAATCATCCATTTCCAGATGCCACGGAGATTTATATTCGTCCGCCCACATGTAGGAGAAACTCAACTCTCCCGGATCACCGAAGTCATGCTTGTAGCCCGCTTCCGCACCGCGGTAAGTTCCCGGCATGAAGCTCCAGTGCGGCGCAATCAGTGTCTGGCCCGTTGGCTGGATGTAGCCGGCATGTCCCCAGAATCCGCCATATTTAAATTTACCGGCGGCTTTGTACAGGCTGACCCCACTTTTATCGCCGGAGTAATCTTCGTCGTAGGCACGGTTGCTGTTGGAGAAAGCGATTTCGTTGGGATGTCCGCTTTCGCTGCTTTCGGCCATTTCAATCGCCGTAAAGGCTGCGATATCAATACCAAACATGTCCCAGGCATAGCCGGAAGAAAAATCGAGATTCAGGTTTGCGGTAGAATGCGAAAGGTTGGTTGTGTAGTCTTTGTAGTTGTCGCTCGCCGGATCCATATCCTTGCGGTCACGCTCACGCTGCCAGTAATACACACCGCCGGTCAGCGTCGAATCATCAATAAAACCTGCCGCTTTGGCATCTTCAGAAAACATCATTCCGCCACCCAATAAGGTGCCGGCAAGAGAATATAGTGCAGGTTTCAGGTAAGCCGATCCCCTGCCCCTGTTAAGGTGCTTGTGCATAGAAATTCCTCATCTTTGACTAAAAAATACCAACAAAACCCAAACGGGTATTAAAAGCGGCCGCCAAAGGCGTAACCGGTTAAATCACGTTCAAGAGTATTTTTCGCGACGCGAATTATCAATGAGTAATTACTCATTGATCGCTGAAGTATGACAAAGTGCACATAAAGATGAAAAAGTGTAACAAAAGGCTATAGGAAAGAGTTAGGCGGAGGAGTAACTAAAATAAATAACATAATCAGTAAATTGATAATTTTAAGCGTTCATTTAAACGTTTCAGCACACAAAAAACAGGGTTTAAAAGTAAACATCAAAAACACATTAATTCGCGATGAAAAACAAAATCACCATGCACCTGTCATTACTAGCAGACAGAAATAGCAGACATAAAAAAAACGCAGCCGGAGCTGCGTTTCATCAGTCGTTCAAACAAGCCATTCAGAGGCAATTACACGACGGGTTTGCTTTCCCAGGTGTCACGCAGACCAACGGTACGGTTGAACACCAGATTGTCAGCGCTTGAGTAGCGGCTGTCGGCGCAGAAGTAACCTTCACGCTCGAACTGCAGGCTGATTTCAGCCTGAGCAGCCACCAGAGAAGGCTCAACAAAACCGTGAGCAATCACCAGCGATTCCGGGTTGATCGTGGTCAGGAAGTCTTCTGCCTGGCCAGGATTCGCCACGCTGAACAGACGGTCATACAGACGGAATTCCGCCGGTTTACCTTCTGTCGCAGAAACCCAGTGGATCACACCTTTCACCTTGCGGCCATCAGCGGGATCTTTGCTCAGCGTTTCGATATCGTAAGAACAGAAGATGGTGGTGATATTGCCTTCTGCGTCTTTCTCAATGCGTTCCGCTTTGATCACATACGCATTGCGCAGACGAACTTCTTTGCCCAGCACCAGACGCTTGTACTGTTTGTTCGCTTCTTCGCGGAAATCAGCCTGATCGATGTAAATTTCGCGCGTGAACGGCACTTCGCGGGTACCCATTTCCGGCTTGCTCGGATGGTTCGGCATTTTCACCATCTGCACGTCATCACCGGTAAAGTTCTCGATGATCACTTTAACCGGATTGATAACCGCCATGGCGCGCGGTGCGTTTTCGTTCAGATCGTCACGAATACAGGATTCCAGCGCCATCATTTCGACGTTGTTATCTTGTTTCGTCACGCCGATACGACGGCAGAATTCACGGATAGACGCGGCAGTGTAGCCACGGCGACGCAGACCGGAAACGGTCGGCATACGCGGGTCATCCCAGCCTTCAACGATTTTATCCGTCACCAGCAGGTTCAGCTTACGCTTGGACATGATGGAGTATTCGAGATTCAGACGGGAGAACTCGTACTGACGCGGATGGCATGGAATGCTGATGTTATCCAGCACCCAGTCGTACAGACGACGGTTGTCCTGGAATTCCAGCGTACACAGTGAATGGGTGATCCCTTCCAGCGCATCGGAAATGCAGTGGGTGAAATCGTACATCGGGTAGATGCACCATTTGTTGCCGGTCTGATGGTGTTCTGCAAATTTGATACGGTAAATTACCGGATCACGCATCACGAAGAATGGCGAAGCCATATCGATTTTTGCACGCAGACACGCAGCGCCTTCAGCAAATTCGCCGTTACGCATTTTTTCGAACAGCGCGATGTTCTCTTCTACGCTGCGATCGCGATACGGGCTGTTTTTACCCGGCGATGTCAGGGAACCACGGTATTCGCGGATCTGATCAGGAGACAGTTCATCAACATACGCCAGACCTTTATTGATCAGTTCCAGCGCATAGGCGTGCAGCTGATCAAAATAGTCTGAAGAATAGTGAATATCACCACTCCAGTCGAAACCTAACCATTGCACGTCGTGTTTGATCGACTCAACGAATTCAATATCTTCTTTTGCCGGGTTGGTATCGTCAAAACGCAGGTTGCACTGCCCCTGATAGTCTTGCGCGATGCCAAAATTCAGGCAGATAGATTTCGCATGACCAATATGCAGATAGCCATTAGGCTCAGGCGGGAAACGGGTATGAACGGTATTGTGTTTCCCGGTCGCCAGATCTTCATCAATAATCTGACGGATAAAATTTGTTGGGCGGGCTTCTGCCTCACTCATTGTGCAATTCCTCTACGCGATATTTGACTCTACGGATAACCGCTTATGTTCCAACAAGCCACGTAAGGAAACAACCGTTAGTTGCATAAAATCGTGGTTATCTGCATGACTTCTGCTTAGAAGCAATAAAAACGCGGGAAGAGATTACTCTCTTCCCGCGACAGGGCTTTCTACTGTGAATCAATCAACAGAGTTACTTACTCTGGATCTCGAACAGTTTGGTCTGACCGGCAACCACTGAGCCGCTGGCCAGAGAAATCACACCGGTGTAATCGTCGATGTTGCTGACCACAACCGGGCTTATCATTGAGCGCGCATTGGCGTTCAGATAATCCAGATCCAGTTCCAGTACAGGCTGACCAGCGACGACCGTTGCACCTTCTTCAACCAGGCGGGTAAAGCCCTGACCGTTCAGTGCAACCGTATCAATCCCCATATGCACCACGATTTCAGCGCCGGAAGTGGTTTCCAGGCAGAACGCATGGTTGGTATTGAAGATTTTCACCACAGTACCGGCCGCAGGAGAAACGACGATTTTGTCTGTCGGACGAATAGCGACGCCATCACCGACCGCTTTGCTGGCAAATGCTTCATCAGGCACCTGATCCAGCGCAACGATGTCACCGGTTACCGGCGAAACCAGCGTCTCTACGACGGTTTTGACACTGTTCGGTACAGCCTGCGGCGCTGCTTTAACCGCAGCCACTGGCGTAACGACACCGGCAGCAATCGGGCCACGCGCCATCACTTTCTTCATGGCATCTGCCAGAGATTCTGCTTTAGCGCCGACGATAACTTGAATACTTTGTTTGTTCAGACGAACAATACCTGATGCGCCCAGACGTTTACATGCAGCGTCATCAACGGTGCCGGCATCTTTCACGTTCAGACGCAGACGGGTAATACAGGCATCAATACCTTTGAAGTTATCAGAACCACCCAGAGCACCGATGTAGCTCACAGCCAGCTGATTCAGACCTTCTTCAGTGTTGCTGTTTGCTTCAGGCTCACCGATATGATCAACGTCGTCTTCACGACCTGGCGTTTTCAGGTTGAACATACGGATGATAACGCTGAACAGAACGAAGTAGATGATGAAGAAGATCACACCCATCACCAGCAACATCCAGACGTTTTTACTTGCTGCTGGCAGGTTGTACATCAATGCATAGTCGATGGCGCCTGCAGAGAAGGAGAAGCCTGCGTGAATGCCCAGAGCGGTTGCGATGTACAGGCTGATCCCGGTCAGGATGGCGTGCACTAAGTACAGCAACGGAGCAAGGAACATGAACAGGAATTCTAATGGCTCGGTCACACCGGTCAGGAATGCAGTCACCGCGACGGACACCAGCATACCGCCTACTAACGGACGACGCTCTTTCGGTGCAGCGAAGTACATGGCACAGGCTGCGCCTGGCAGACCGAACATCATGATTGGGAAGAAGCCGGACATGAACATCCCTGCAGTGCCGTCACCCGCGTAGAAGCGGTTGATGTCACCGTGGAATATAGTACCTGCAGCGTTAGTGAAGTCACCAATCTGGAACCATGCGATAGTGTTCAGAACCTGATGCAGACCGGTTGGGATCAGCAAACGGTTAACGAAACCAAAGATACCTGCACCGAATGCGCCAGCACCTACGATCCACTCCCCGCCCGCACGGATTGCATCCTGCACCGGAGGCCAGACGTAACCGAAGATAGCGGCCAGAATCAGACAGAAGAAGCCGGTTGCGATAGGAACGAAGCGTTTCCCACCGAAGAAGCTCAGGAAGTCAGGCAGTTTGATATCAGACCAGCGGTTGTAAACCATACCGCCCACCAGACCGGTGATAATACCGGCCAGCACGCCCATGTTTACCGCAGGGTTGATGGTGATCATCGCTTTAGTCAGGATGAAGTAACCAATACCACCGGCTAATGCTGCTGCACCCGCGTTGTCTTTAGACCAGCTGGATGCCACACCAATAGCAAAAATTAATGCGAGGTTATCGAAAATCCCGCCACCGGCTTGCGCGATGAAAGGCATATTAAGAAGATCAGGCTGACCGAAACGCAGCAGTAAAGCAGCGACCGGCAGTACGGCTATCGGCAGCTGTAGCGCTCTGCCTAAACGCTGAAAGAATCCAAGAATATTCACATTTCCCCCTATCCGCCGTCAGGCGAATCACCTAAGTAGTTTAATTAGTATGGTTACTACCTTTACATTTACCGTTCCGATTTAACCAACTGCACTTATAACTAACAGCACTGCGAGTGTAAAAAGATTATTTCGTATCGCAAATTAAAACCTCTCTTTTTGTGAGAAATGTCACCAAAAAGAGGTCATAACATGCCATCAGACTGGTCAACACACAAAACTTATTTTATCATTAAAAAAATCTAGACGGCATTGTGCCAGTCATAAACCGCCGCGGTGGTTTACGCTTAACAAGACCGCCTTTGAACTGACGAACTTAGTTTTTACTTTGACTACGTATATCCGCAGTCATTGACGTTGCAGGAAGGCGGCAATCGAGTGGATCCCGATGAGCTCACACAGGTAAGTGATTCGGGTGAGCGAGAGCAGCCAACGCCCCTGCAGCGTCAAGGACAAAGGATATCAACAGTATATTCAATATTCTGAAACTAGAGGTACGTGATGAGACTTATTCCTTTAAACACCACCACTGAAGTTGGCAAATGGGCTGCACGTCATATCGTTGAACGTATTAACGCTTTCAAACCTACCGCCGACCGTCCTTTCGTTCTGGGCCTGCCTACCGGTGGTACCCCTCTCGAAGCTTACAAACATTTAATCGCCATGCATAAAGCAGGCCAGGTTAGCTTCAAGAACGTCGTCACCTTTAATATGGATGAATATGTGGGTCTGCCGCAGGAACACCCTGAGAGCTACCATACCTTCATGTATAAAAACTTCTTTGATCACGTTGATATTCCACGCGAAAATATTAACCTGCTGAATGGTAATGCACCAGACGTCGACGAAGAATGTCGCCAGTACGAAGCGAAAATTAAGTCTTACGGCAAAATTAACCTGTTCATGGGTGGCGTGGGTAACGACGGTCATATCGCGTTCAACGAACCGGCTTCATCCCTGGCTTCACGTACGCGTATCAAAACCCTGACCCATGAAACCCGTATCGCGAATTCCCGTTTCTTCGACAACGATGTGTCTCAGGTGCCAAAATTCGCCCTGACCGTTGGCGTGGGTACGCTGCTGGATGCGGAAGAAGTGATGATTCTGGTTACTGGTCACGCGAAAGCGCAGGCGCTGGAAGCCGCTGTTGAAGGTAATATCAACCACATGTGGACCATCAGTTGCCTGCAATTACACGCAAAAGCCGTTATGGTGTGTGATGAACCTTCCACCATGGAACTGAAAGTCAAAACTGTTAAATATTTCCGCGAGTTAGAAGCGGAAAATATGAAAAACCTTTAATTAACTGAGTCCCCGAAAGCATTGGAGTTGCAGCAAGGCGGCAACGGAACGAGTCTCCGGGAGCTTATTCAAGTAAGTGACCGGAGTGAGTGAAGGCAGCCAACGCTGCTGCGGCTCAAAGGATTTAGGGGAATGGGGGCATGATGTACGCATTGATTGAGGGCCGGGTCTATACCGGTCATGACGTTCTGGATAACCACGCGGTAGTGATTGCCGATGGCAAAATCGAACGTGTCTGCCCGGTGAGTGAATTGCCGGCGAATGTGGAAACCCGCAGTCTGGACGGCGCCATTCTTGCCCCCGGATTTATCGATCTGCAACTTAATGGTTGTGGCGGCGTGCAGTTCAACGATTCTCTGGAAGCCATTTCAGTAGAAACGTTAGAAATCATGCAGAAAGCCAATGAAAAATCCGGCTGTACCAGTTTCTTACCGACGCTGATCACCTGTAGCGACGACTACATGAAACACGGTATCAGCGTGATGCGCACGTATCTGGAAAAGTATCCGAACCAGGCTTTGGGTCTGCATCTGGAAGGGCCATACCTCAGCCCGGCAAAAAAAGGCACGCATAATCCAGCCTTTATCCGCCTGCCAGACAGCGCCATGATTGATTTCCTGTGCGCGAATGCTGATGTAATTACCCAACTGACGCTCGCACCGGAACAGGTTGATGCGAAATATATCCGCCAGTTGCGTGATGCAGGGATTGTAATTTCCGCTGGCCATTCAAATTCAACGTATGCTGAAGCCCGTGCCGGTTTTGCGGCAGGTATCAGCTTTGCGACGCACCTTTATAATGCAATGCCCGCCATTACCGGTCGTCAGCCAGGCCTTATTGGTGCAATCTTCGATACGCCTGAAGTGTATACCGGTGTGATTGCAGATGGTTTGCATGTGGACTGGGCCAATATCCGTAACGCGAAAAAGCTCAAAGGCGAGAAGCTGGTGCTGGTCACTGATGCCACCGCGCCAGCGGGTGCGAATATTGATGAGTTCATTTTTGCCGGTAAAACAATATACTACCGTGACGGACTCTGTGTGGACGAAAACGGTACGCTGAGCGGCTCTGCGCTGACGATGATCGAAGCGGTGCAAAACAGCGTCGAACATGTCGGAATTGCTCTGGATGAAACGCTGCGTATGGCATCGCTTTATCCGGCTCGCGCCATTGGTCTTGAAGACCAGCTTGGCAGCATCGAAGCAGGTAAAGTCGCCAACCTCACCGCGTTCACTCATGATTTTAAAATCACAAAAACTATCGTTAATGGTGACGAAGTTTAATTGAGCGGATAACAGCATTGATGACAACTGGCGGACAGCAGGCACAAATCGGCAACGTTGATCTGGTTAAGCAGTTAAACGGCGCAGCCGTTTACCGCCTGATTGACCAGCAAGGGCCCATCTCGCGCATTCAGATTGCCGACATCAGCCAGCTGGCACCCGCCAGTGTCACCAAAATTACCCGGCAATTGCTCGAGCGCGGGCTGATTAAAGAAGTAGATCAGCAGGCTTCCACGGGAGGCCGCCGCGCAATTTCCATCATTACTGAAACCCGCCCTTTCCACGCTATTGCGGTGCGCCTTGGCCGCCACGATGCAACGATTACCCTCTACGATCTCAGTGCCAAATCGCTGGCTGAACAACATTACGCCCTGCCCGAGCGCACTCAGGAAACGCTGGAGAACGCGCTGTTCGAGGCTATTGCCCAGTTCATCGAGCTGAATCAGCGTAAAATCCGCGAACTGATTGCCATTTCTGTCATCCTTCCGGGGCTGGTCGATCCTAATAAAGGAATTGTGCGCTACATGCCGCATATCAGCGTCGGTGCGTGGAAATTAGTGGATGCGCTGGAAGCAAAATTCAAAGTCACCAGTTTTGTTGGCCACGATATCCGCAGTCTGGCGCTGGCTGAGCACTATTTCGGTGCGACCCGCGACTGTCAGGACTCGATTTTGGTTCGTTTACACCGTGGTACAGGTGCAGGGATCATCGTTAACGGGCAGATTTTCCTGGGCAGCAACGGCAATGTGGGGGAAATCGGGCATATCCAAATTGATCCGCTGGGCGAACGCTGTCATTGCGGTAATTTCGGCTGTCTGGAAACCGTTGCGGCCAACGCCGCCATCGAAAATCGTGTGCGCCACCTGCTTACGCAAGGCTATGCCAGCAAACTGAGCCTGGAAGACTGTTCGATTTCCGCCATTTGTAAGGCCGCCAATCGCCACGATGCGCTAGCCACCGAAGTCATTGAGCATGTGGGCCGCCAGTTGGGTAAAGGCGTTTCGATTGCCATTAACCTGTTTAATCCGCAAAAAGTGGTGATTGCCGGTGAAATTACGGAGGCCGACAAAGTACTGCTTCCTGCGATTCAGAACTGTATTAATGCGCAGGTTCTGAAGGATTTCCGCCGCAATTTACCGGTAGTGACTTCAGCCCTGAATCATCAGTCTGCGATTGGCGCTTTTGCACTGGTCAAACGGGCGATGCTGAATGGCGTTCTGTTGCAGCGTCTGATGGAAAATTGAGACGTGCTATAGTATCAGGCTGCCAGGAATGGGACTGAAAATGTGGGTTTGGAAATCATGACAATAAAGAACGTAATTTGTGACATTGATGGCGTGCTGTTGCACGACAATACCGCAGTACCCGGCGCCGACCGTTTTCTCGCGCGAATTCAGGAACAGGGAATGCCGTTAGTGATCCTCACTAACTACCCTTCCCAGACAGCGCAGGATCTTGCTAACCGCTTCAGCGCAGCCGGTCTTGAAGTGCCTGAAAGTGCATTTTTCACCTCCGCGATGGCGACCGCCGATTTCCTGAAACGCCAGGAAGGCAAAAAAGCCTATGTCGTCGGCGAAGGCGCATTGATTCATGAACTGTATAAGGCCGGTTTCACCATTACCGATATCAACCCTGATTTCGTGATTGTTGGCGAAACCCGGTCTTACAACTGGGATATGATCCATAAAGCCGCGTATTTCGTGGCTAACGGCGCACGTTTTATCGCAACTAATCCTGATAATCACGGACACGGTTTTGTCCCGGCCTGTGGCGCGTTATGCGCACCAATCGAAAAAATCACCGGACGCCAGCCGTTTTACGTCGGTAAGCCAAGCCCTTGGATCATCCGCTCGGCGTTGAATAAAATGCAGGTGCATTCCGAAGAGACGGTCATTGTGGGTGACAATCTGCGCACCGACATACTTGCGGGCTTCCAGGCCGGTCTGGAAACCATTCTGGTACTGTCCGGCGTTTCCACGCTCAATGATATTGAGGGAATGCCGTTCCGCCCGACCTGGATTTATCCTTCCGTTGCCGATATTGACGTAATTTAACGGCCACTGATAAGTCTATGAAAACGAGCCCGGATTTGACTCCCAGCTCGTTTTTTTTTCGTCTTGCCGCCTGATTTTTATCCACTTTTCTGTTTTTTTGAATCCTCCTCAATTTTTGGCAATTAAATTAATAATTCGCTAATGAAAGCGCCATAAAACTGATGATTCGTTAAAGATCACCCTCCCTCTACCAACTATTTATCAGAATAGCGTTAAACCACTTGCACAACATGGGGGTTTTGACGCATTTTCATAGTCAGCAACGCAACAACCGCCGGTTAAAACTGCAAGAACGGCAACGTTGATCCTCATTCATAAACATAAAAATGACAGCCAGAGAAACGTCGTTAGGGAGAAAGCAATATGTGTTCAATTTTCGGTGTGCTCGATATCAAAACTGACTCCGTCGAGCTGCGCAAAAAAGCGCTGGAACTGTCGCGCCTGATGCGTCACCGCGGACCAGACTGGTCCGGCGTGTTTGCCAGCGATAAAGCGATTCTGTCGCACGAGCGTCTGTCCATCGTTGACGTGAACAACGGCGCACAGCCTCTGTACAACGCAGCACACACTCACGTTCTGGCTGTTAACGGCGAAATCTACAACCACCAGGCTCTGCGCGCAGAACTGGGCGATAAATATGAATTCCAGACCGCATCTGACTGCGAAGTTATTCTGGCGCTGTATCAGGAGAAAGGCCCTGCCTTCCTGGATGAACTGCAAGGCATGTTCGCCTTTATTCTGTATGACACAGAAAAAGACGCGTACCTGATTGGCCGTGACCATCTGGGCATTATCCCGCTGTATATGGGTTACGACGAACACGGCAACATGTATGTCGCTTCTGAAATGAAAGCACTGGTGCCGGTTTGCCGCACCATCAAAGAATTCCCGGCAGGCAGCTATCTGTGGAGCCAGGACGGAGAAATTCGCGAATATTACCAACGTGACTGGTTTGACTTCGAAAACGTCAAAGACAACGTCACTGACCCTGCGGCGCTGAAAGATGCACTGGAAGAAGCAGTGAAAAGCCATCTGATGTCTGACGTGCCTTACGGCGTGCTGCTGTCAGGTGGTCTGGATTCCTCCGTGATTTCCGCGATCACCAAGAAATTTGCGGGTCGTCGTATCGAAGATAAAGATCAAAGCGAAGCCTGGTGGCCGCAACTGCATTCCTTTGCGGTCGGTCTGGAGGGTTCTCCTGATCTCCGTGCAGCTCAGGAAGTCGCTAACCATTTAGGTACTGTGCACCACGAAATTCATTTCACCGTGCAGGAAGGTCTGGATGCTATCCGTGATGTTATCTATCACATCGAAACGTACGACGTGACGACTATCCGTGCATCAACGCCGATGTATCTGATGTCGCGTAAAATCAAAGCGATGGGCATCAAAATGGTGTTGTCTGGCGAAGGCGCAGACGAAGTGTTGGGCGGCTACCTGTATTTCCATAAAGCGCCAAACGCCAAAGAATTCCACGAAGAAACCGTGCGTAAATTGCTGGCCCTGCACATGTATGACTGTGCGCGTGCCAACAAAGCCATGTCAGCCTGGGGTGTGGAAGCCCGCGTACCGTTCCTGGACAAAAAATTCCTCGACGTTGCTATGCGTATCAACCCTAAAGACAAGATGTGCGGCAACGGCAAGATGGAAAAACATATCCTGCGTGAATGTTTCGAGTCTTACCTGCCACACAGCGTGGCATGGCGTCAGAAAGAACAATTCTCTGATGGCGTAGGTTATAGCTGGATCGATTCTTTAAAAGAAGTGGCCTCTCAGCAGATCACCGATCAACAGCTCGAAACTGCGCATTTCCGTTTCCCGTACAACACGCCGACGTCCAAAGAAGGTTACCTGTACCGCACGATTTTTGAAGAATTGTTCCCGGTCCCAAGCGCGGCGGAATGCGTGCCTGGCGGCCCTTCTGTGGCCTGTTCTTCTGCGAAAGCGATTGAGTGGGATGAAGCGTTCAAAAACATGGACGATCCATCCGGGCGCGCTGTTGGCGTGCACCAGTCCGCCTACAAATAATCTCTTCCCTGGTAAATCTCCATGTAACAAACGGGCCTGTTATGGCCCGTTTTTTTGTGGGTAAAGCCACTAAAAATAATGTCTTTTGTCCAATTAATCACCAGAGTGGTTATAAGCCAGACAAATGGACGCCATCAGGGCTTTTTCTCCAAAAAAGGTGTTGACGCAAAACGGTCATATACGCATAATGCGCCCCGCAACGCCGATGAAGGTAGCGCGAAAAAAGATGGCTACGTAGCTCAGTTGGTTAGAGCACATCACTCATAATGATGGGGTCACAGGTTCGAATCCCGTCGTAGCCACCATCTTTTTTGCGGGAGTGGCGAAATTGGTAGACGCACTAGATTTAGGTTCTAGCGCCGCAAGGTGTGCGAGTTCAAGTCTCGCCTCCCGCACCATTTCCAGACATCGGTAGCACAGTTGGGGTATCGCCAAGCGGTAAGGCACTGGTTTTTGATACCAGCATACCCTGGTTCGAATCCAGGTACCCCAGCCATACTTCTTTATGTATAATTGGTAAGCACTTGAAATTTATTATTAAGTTAGTTAAATTAGTGCTTGAAGTTTTGAAGTAAGTCAGTAAAATTTGGCTACGTAGCTCAGCTGGTTAGAGCACATCACTCATAATGATGGGGTCACAGGTTCAAATCCCGTCGTAGCCACCATTTTACTTGCAGTACACTGCTCAAAAGGTAGTGAGAAACAAAATTGGGGTGTCGCCAAGCGGTAAGGCTCTGGTTTCTGATACCAGCATACCCAGGTTCGAATCCTGGCACCCCAGCCACATTAAGAAAGCCCGCCTCGTGCGGGCTTTTTGCTATTTGTCTTTTAGTCAGCAAAAAAGAAAGGCAAACCAGTATTTCTCCGGTTTGCCCTGAGCTGATTAAATCCCTAAAGCATATTTCAGTGCTTTAGTTTTCAGTGCGCCGGCACGCTGTGCGGTCATTAACGCCAGATTACGCAACGCTTTCACCGGTGGCAGATCGTTGCTGAAGGCGGTATAGAACAAATCCATGCCGCTTTGCATCAGCAAATTATCCAGACGACGCTGACGCTGATAGCGTAACAACACTTTTTCACTGCTCCACGCCTCATCATGATCCCGCGCTTTCTCCAGCACAGACAGCAATGCTTCCACGTCACGATATCCGAGATTCACGCCCTGCCCTGCCAGCGGATTAATGGTATGCGCCGCATCGCCCACCAGCGCCAGCCCCGGTAACACGTAACGCTGAGCATGACGGCGAACCAGCGGAAACGCCCCTGCGGACAGGGCTTTCACTGTGCCCAGTCGAGCAGGGAACGCCTGCATCACTTCTGTTGTGAGCTGCTGCATATTCAGCGTTTTCAGATAACGGATACGCTGCGGACTGTCATACCAGACCAGCGAGGCCTGATTGCCGAACAGAGGCAGAAACGCCCGCGGGCCGGAAGGGAAAAATTGCTGCCAGGTGACGTCCTGATCCGGCGTTTCAGTTTCAACGTTAATCAGCATACAGTGCTGGCGGTATTCCCAGCCATCCACGCCAATGCCCGCCAGCTGCCGAACCAGTGAGTTTGCCCCGTCGGCGGCAATCACCAGTTTCGTACGCAACAAATCCCCCGTGGTCAGCTGAAGCGACCAGGTTTTATCATCGTGCTGTAAAAGATGCCGTAACTTTGCCGGACAAAAACGCGTCAGATTGGTGAGTGCGTCGAACTGCTGCCACAACGCAAGCTGCAACACACGGTTTTCGACCATGAATCCCAGCTCCGGCAATCCGAGGGATTGCGCGTCAAATTTCACCTCAGAACCGTCCACTTCCCAGGTTTCCAGGCGGCGGTACGGTACTGAGCGCATTTTCTCAACGGATTCCCATGCGCCCAGTTTCTGTAAAAAGCGAGCGGATGCACAGCCAATGGCGGAAATACGCAAATCAGCCGGTGCCGACGGGTCAAATCCGGCAGGCGCTTCATTCTCTATCAGTGCGACTTGCAGACCTTGTTTTGCCAGTCCCAGCGCCGCGGCTGCGCCGACCATGCCGCCGCCGACAATTACTGCATCAAATGTCTTCTCAGAATTATTCATTTTATTCCGGCTTTCTGTTCAGTTCATTATGCGAAGTGTACCGGATTTTTATGTCAGCATCAGGGCCTAAGCTGCTTTCCTGCACTGGTCAGCACCGGAGTGAGGGTTTACAATAGCGCCCCTGAACTATGCTATGCACTGCGGCATTGCCGATCTCACGTTCCCCGTATTGAGTACTGACACGCTGATGACTAAAAAACTGCACATAAAAACCTGGGGCTGCCAGATGAATGAATATGATTCATCTAAGATGGCTGACCTTCTCGACAGCACCCATGGTTACCAGCTGACGGATAACGCTGAAGAAGCAGACATTCTGCTGCTGAACACCTGCTCAATCAGGGAAAAAGCGCAGGAGAAAGTCTTCAGCCTGCTCGGACACTGGAAATTACTGAAGAAAAAAAATCCGGATATCATTATCGGCGTCGGTGGCTGCGTAGCCTCGCAGGAAGGCGAAATGCTGCGTAAACGCGCGCCTTGTGTTGATATCGTCTTCGGCCCGCAAACCCTGCACCGCTTGCCAGAAATGGTGAACCATGTGCGTGGCACTAAAAGTCCTGTCGTCGATATCAGTTTCCCTGAAATCGAAAAATTTGACCGGCTGCCGGAACCGCGCGCCGACGGCCCGACCGCTTTCGTTTCCATCATGGAAGGCTGCAACAAATATTGCAGCTTCTGTGTGG
Organism: Rahnella sp. AN3-3W3; assembly: GCF_003263545.1. NCBI lineage: Bacteria > Pseudomonadati > Pseudomonadota > Gammaproteobacteria > Enterobacterales > Yersiniaceae > Rahnella > Rahnella sp. AN3-3W3. The sequence continues at coordinate 227,040 of NZ_JYDG01000013.1, read as the reverse complement.
TGCCTTATACCCGCGGCGAAGAAGTCAGCCGCCCGTGCGATGACGTGCTGTTCGAAGTCGCCCAACTGGCCGCGCAAGGCGTACGTGAAGTCAATCTGCTGGGCCAGAACGTCAATGCGTATCGCGGCGATTCTTTTGACGGCGGCATCTGCACCTTCGCTGAACTGCTGCGTCTGGTAGCTGCCATTGACGGCATCGACCGTATCCGTTTCACCACCAGTCATCCGGTCGAATTTACCGATGACATTATCGATGTGTACAAAGACACGCCGGAAGTGGTGAGCTTCCTGCATCTGCCGATTCAGAGCGGTTCCGACCGCATTCTGACCATGATGAAACGCCCTCATACGGTGCTGGAATACAAATCGACGATCCGTAAGTTACGCGCTGCGCGTCCTGATATTCATTTCAGTTCAGATTTCATCATTGGCTTCCCTGGCGAAACCAATGAAGATTTTGAACGCACAATGGATTTGATCGCACAGGTCAATTACGACGTCAGTTTCAGCTTCATCTACTCTCCGCGCCCTGGCACACCGGCGGCGGACATGGTGGATGATGTGAGCATGGACGAGAAGAAACAGCGTCTGGCGCTGTTACAGGACAGAATCACTCAGCAGGTCATGCGTTTCAGCCGCGCCACGCTGGGCACCGTTCAGCGCATTCTGGTGGAAGGCACGTCCCGCAAGGACATTATGGAGCTGACCGGGCGTACCGAATGTAACCGCGTGGTCAACTTCGAAGGCACGCCGGATATGATCGGTAAGTTCGTGGATGTCGAAATTGTCGATGTGTATGCCAACTCACTGCGCGGTGTGGTTGTCCGCACTGAAGAACAGATGGCGCTGCGCCTGCATGAATCTCCGCAATCGGTCATCGAACGTACCCGTAAAGAAAATGAATTGGGCGTTGGAATGTATCAACCCTGAACCATAGTAATGATGTATGACCCGATATCGACAGGGCGCTCCGGCGTCCTGTTTCTTTTGAGATTTTCGCTAATACCTTCATCACAAGGGTTTAATTTTCCAGCAAAGGCCGCATATCCGGATGAAGGTCCCTGCAACTGCTGCCACGGCGCAGCATATTTTGCCAAGGGCATGTATTATTAAGTCAGGTATGGTTGACGGCTGAAAGCAGTAATCAGCCGGGTGTTTCATAAAACGTACCCGTAATAATTCGAGTTGCATAAAGTCGAGTGAATGCAGCCAACACACTCTGTAGCTTCAGTATGAAGGGTAAACTGGTCCGAAGTGACCCAAAGGATTCGTTTGAACGTTGTAACACAAGAGATTTTACTGGAGCCCGAAGACAACCAGCGTTTGCTGAGCCTGTGCGGGCCGTTTGATGACAATATCAAACAACTGGAGCGCCGGTTGGGCGTTGAAATCAACCGTCGTGATAACGCGTTTAAATTGGTCGGAAAGAGTCTGCCTGTTGCGGCAGCCGCCGACATCCTGCGTGATTTATACGTAGACACTGCGCCGCTGCGTGGTGAAATCCAGGATATCAACCCTGAAAAAATCCATCTGGCGATCAAAGAAAGCCGGGTGCTGGAACAAACCGCAGAAAGCGTGCCGGATTTCGGCAAAGCGGTCATTATCAAAACCAAACGCGGGATGGTGAAGCCGCGCACGCCAAATCAGGCGCAATACATCGCTAATATCCTCGACCACGATATCACCTTCGGGATTGGTCCTGCGGGTACGGGTAAAACCTATCTGGCCGTGGCTGCTGCGGTGGATGCGCTGGAGCGTCAGGAAGTACGCCGTATTCTGCTGACCCGCCCTGCTGTTGAAGCCGGTGAAAAGCTGGGCTTCCTGCCGGGCGATCTCAGCCAGAAAGTCGACCCGTATCTGCGCCCGCTTTATGACGCATTATTCGAAATGCTCGGTTTTGAAAAAGTGGAAAAACTGATTGAGCGCAACGTCATTGAAGTCGCCCCGCTGGCTTACATGCGTGGCCGTACGCTGAACGACGCCTTTATTATTCTCGATGAAAGCCAGAACACCTCTATCGAACAGATGAAGATGTTCCTGACCCGTATTGGTTTTAACTCCAAAGCGGTGATCACCGGTGACGTCACGCAAATCGACTTGCCGCGTCATCAGAAATCAGGGCTTCGTCATGCCATTGAAGTGCTGTCTTCCGTTGAAGAACTCAGCTTCAACTTCTTCCACAGTGAGGATGTCGTCCGTCATCCGGTGGTGGCGCGCATTGTTGTCGCGTACGAAGCCTGGGAAGAAGAAGACCAAAAACGCCGCGATGCGATTGCCGCAGAGCGTAAACATGAACACCAGAACAGCTCAACACAACAGGCCGGTCAATGAATACGGTAATTCTCGATTTACAAATTGCCTGCGAAGAACCCGCAGGTTTACCGTCTGAAAATGACTTTCAAAAGTGGCTCGAAGCTGTTCTTCCGCAATTTCAGGAAGAATCGGAAGTGACCATCCGTCTGGTCGACATCCCTGAAAGTCATGAACTGAATATGACGTATCGTGGCATGGATAAACCGACCAACGTGTTATCCTTCCCGTTCGAAGCACCTCCGGGTATGGAGATGCCACTTCTTGGCGACCTGATTATTTGTCGTCAGGTCGTTGAAAAAGAAGCAGAAGAGCAGGATAAAGAACTTCTGGCCCACTGGGCGCATATGGTGATTCACGGCAGTTTGCATTTGCTGGGCTATGACCATATCGTTGACGAAGAAGCCGAAGAAATGGAATCGATTGAAACTGAAATCATGCAGGGTTTGGGTTATCCGGATCCGTACATTTCAGAGAAAGAAGACCACTGATTTATCAGTAAACTCGCGCAGCGCCTGCCCGGTGAAGGTTTATCATCCGCAGGCGTTTCGCATAATTTTCACTAACTACGAGTAAAAAAAACCAAACGCCATGAGCGATGACCATTCACAAAATAGTGACAGCCCCAGTCCCAAGAAGGGCTTCTTTTCCCTTATCCTTAGCCAGCTTTTTCACGGTGAACCTAAAAACCGTGGCGATCTGGTTGAGCTGATCCGTGATTCAGAACAAAACGATCTGATCGACCCCGATACCCGGGACATGCTGGAAGGCGTGATGGATATCGCCGAGCAGCGCGTGCGGGACATCATGATCCCGCGTTCTCAGATGATCACGCTAAAACGCAATCAGCCGCTGGAAGAGTGCCTCGATGTCATCATCGAATCCGCACACTCACGCTTCCCGGTGATCAGCGAAGATAAGGATCACATTGAAGGCATCCTGATGGCCAAAGACCTGTTGCCGTTTATGCGCACAGAGTCTGAACCCTTCAGCATCGATAAAGTGCTGAGAACCGCGGTCGTTGTTCCTGAAAGCAAACGCGTAGACCGCATGCTGAAAGAATTCCGCTCCCAGCGTTACCACATGGCGATTGTCGTGGATGAATTCGGCGGCGTTTCCGGCCTGGTCACCATCGAAGATATTCTCGAACTGATCGTCGGCGAAATCGATGATGAGTACGACGAAGCGGAAGATCTGGATATTCGCCAGCTCAGCCGTCATACGTATACCGTCCGCGCCCTCGCGCCGATTGAAGATTTCAATGAAGTGTTCCAGACCCACTACAGTGACGACGAAGTCGATACCATTGGTGGTCTGGTGATGCAGTCATTTGGCCATTTACCGGCGCGTGGCGAAAGCATTGAAATTGACGGTTACCTGTTCAAGGTTGCGATGGCCGATAGCCGCCGTATCATTCAGGTTCACGTAAAAATACCGGACGACGCGCCGCAACCGATACTGGAAGAATAATTCTCCATGGCAATTGCCTCTTTATATCAACGCCAGTGGGTTCGCGCCCTGCTGGCGCTCTTTTTCGGTGCCTGTGGCACGCTGTCATTTTCCCCTTATGACTTCTGGCCTGCGGCGATTATTTCGCTGTGCGGTCTGCTGGCATTAACGCTCGATCGCCGTCCGGGTCAGGCCGCGTTGATCGGCTTCTTCTGGGGGATGGGACTGTTTGGCAGCGGCGTAAACTGGGTGTATGTCAGTATCGCCACCTTTGGCGGCATGCCGGAAGCGATTAACCTTTTCCTCGTCGTGTTGCTGGCAGCCTATTTGTCGCTGTACACCATGCTGTTTGCCGGATTGTTCAGCAAACTGTGGCCAAAAACCACCTGGTGGAAACTGGCTCTTGGCGCGCCCGCCCTGTGGCAGATGACTGAATTCCTGCGCGGCTGGGTATTGACCGGTTTCCCGTGGCTACAGTTTGGTTACAGCCAAATCGACGGCCCGCTTAAAGGCCTTGCCCCCATCACTGGCGTCGACGGCATCACGATTTTGCTCACTTCGCTGAGCGGCCTGATTGTGTATGCGGTGCATCAGCGTCGCATCACGCCGGGGATCATTGCTGTTGCTATGTTGCTGCTGCCGTGGCCGTTGCGCTATATCCACTGGTATCAGGAACAGACCGATAAAACGGTCGATGTGGCACTGGTTCAGGGCAATATTCCGCAGTCGATGAAGTGGGATCCAAAGGCGCTGGAAAGTGCATTGCAGACCTATCTGGATCTCAGCCGTCCGTACGTGGGCAAATCCAGCATGATCATCTGGCCGGAATCGGCGATTTCAGACATTGAATCCGATCAGCAAGGTTTCCTGAGCATGGTAGATAATATCTATCGCTCACACGGCACTCAACTCATCACCGGCATTATCGATGCACGCCGTAACGAAGAAGGCATGAAGGTGTATAACAGCGCCATCGTGCTCGGTGGGGAAAAACCGTATCGCTATCCCGACGAAAACCGTTTCAACAAGCATCATCTGGTGCCGTTCGGTGAATTCGTGCCGCTTGAAACAATTCTTCGCCCTCTGGCACCGTTCTTTGATTTGCCGATGTCAGGACTGACCAGCGGTGATTACGTGCAAAAACCGCTGGTGGTCAGCGGCCTGAATCTGACCACGGCAATATGTTATGAAGTGGTCTTCGGTGAACAGGTGCGTGATAACCTGCAACCGGACACTAATTTCCTGCTGACGATTTCCAATGATGCCTGGTTCGGACATTCCATCGGCCCGTGGCAGCATTTCCAGATGGCACGTATGCGTTCGCTCGAACTGGGTCGCCCGTTACTGCGCAGCACCAACAACGGCATTACCGCCGTGGTGAATGCGCAGGGCGATGTGACACACGAAATCCCGCAATTCACCCGTCAGGTGCTGAACGTGAAAGTCACACCGACAACCGGTATGACACCGTATGCCCGGGTGGGCTGGTGGCCGGTATGGTTCGCAACAGTAGTGATGGCGGGCGCCGCCTTGTGGCTTGGCCGTCGTAAATCCTAAGTAAACGCATTTCGCAGTGAAAACAGGCACCTCCGGGTGCCTGTTCTTTTATGTCGCACCCTGTTCTGCCCCGCTCTTCCCGCCCCCTTTTACCTGCTGCCGATTGTTGAGACTGCCGCATTTAGCGCTGCAGGAATGACGGCTAATGAAGTTAAATCGGGCTATCTGGCACGAGTCTTGCTACATCTGATTGAAAGATATCTGTTTAGTGATTTTTTGCGACGGGATGCATCATTTTGATACAAACAGGCTGATCCTCATGCACTTTTTCAGTGCACAGCCATTTGATTGCTTCGAATTGGTGCGCGTCTCGTCTCAAAAAAGAAACAATATGGTTTCATAATATTCACATTCAGCTATTTTCTAGCTTCATATGACGAGGCATTAGTACTTTCTGATCCCTGAGTTTGGATCCCTAATGACAGCAAGGAGTTGGACATGCAATTGCGCAAATTGGCATTATCAGTACTGTTGGCAAGCGTTACCGTAAGCAGCTTTGCTCACGCAGAAGAACTGACCGGTACCCTGAAAAAAATTAAAGACAACGGCGTTATCGTTGTGGGTCACCGCGAATCCTCAGTGCCCTTCTCTTATTACAATAACGAACAAAAAGTCGTGGGTTATTCACAGGACTACTCTGACGCTATCGTCGATGCCGTGAAGAAAAAACTCGACCTGCCAAACCTGCAAGTCAAGATGATGCCGATCACTTCCCAGAACCGTATCCCGCTGTTGCAAAATGGGACCTACGATTTTGAGTGCGGTTCCACCACCAACAACCTGGAACGTCAGCAACAGGCCGCGTTCTCTGACACCATCTTCGTGATTGGTACCCGCCTGCTGGTGAAAAAAGGCTCTGACATTAAAGATTTTGCTGATCTGAAAGGTAAAACTGTGGTGGTGACTTCCGGTACTACCTCAGAAGTGCTGCTCAACAAGCTTAACGAAGAGAAGAAACTGGATCTGCGCATCATCAGCGCGAAAGACCACGGTGACTCCTTCCGTACGCTGGAAACTGGCCGTGCCGTTGCCTTTATGATGGACGATGCCCTGCTGGCCGGTGAACGTGCTAAAGCCAAAAAACCTGATAACTGGGAAATCATCGGCACGCCGCAGTCCAAAGAAGCTTATGGCTGCATGATGCGTAAAGACGATGCGGAGTTCAAAAAACTGGTTGATGACACCATCGTGAAAGCGCAGACCTCCGGTGAAGCCACTAAATGGTTTGAAACCTGGTTCAAAAAACCAATTCCTCCTAAAAACCTGAACATGAACTTTGAACTGTCTGACGACATGAAAGCTCTGTTCAAAGCGCCAAACGATAAAGCGCTGTAAGAAATACCAGACAGACAGGTATAACCAAGAGAAGAGTGAAAAGTGACTAAAATATAAGGCTGGCCCACCAGCCTGTGATGATAAAGATGCGGGGTGGTCGTTCCCCACCCCGCGTTTCTTCCCATTCACTTTAGGCGGAATTACGTCATCACTCAGAGGGTAATTCATTACCCGTTTTACGGAGTTTTTATGTCAATAGATTGGAACTGGGGCATTTTTCTGCAACAAGCGCCCTTCGGCAATACCACTTATTTGGGCTGGATTTGGAATGGATTTCAGGTCACTGTCGCACTGTCAATTTGCGCATGGATCATCGCCTTCTTCGTCGGTTCTCTGTTCGGTATCTTACGAACCGTCCCCAATCGCGTCCTATCAGGCATTGGTACGTGTTACGTTGAGTTATTCCGTAACGTCCCATTGATCGTTCAGTTCTTCATCTGGTATCTGGTGGTTCCTGAATTACTGCCGGAAAATATCGGCATGTGGTTTAAATCTGAACTGGCGCCGGACGTGCAATTCTTCACCTCATCTGTGATTTGTCTCGGTTTGTTCACCGCTGCCCGCGTATGCGAGCAGGTGCGTGCTGCGATTCAGTCACTGCCAAGCGGGCAACGCAATGCGGGACTGGCGATGGGTCTGACCCTGCCACAAACCTACCGTTATGTGCTTTTGCCGAATGCTTATCGCGTGATTGTGCCGCCGATGACTTCTGAGATGGTCAACCTTGTTAAAAACTCCGCCATCGCCTCGACGATTGGTCTGGTCGATATGGCGGCACAGGCCGGTAAATTGCTGGATTACTCCGCGCATGCGTATGAGTCTTTCACTGCGATTACCCTAGCTTATGTTCTGATTAATGCCGTCATCATGCTGCTGATGCACTTTGTAGAACGGAAAGTCCGCCTGCCGGGCAACATGGGAGGTAAATAAGCATGCATGAATTTGACTGGAGTTCTGTTGGTCCCGGTCTGCCCTATCTGTGGCAAGGCATGGTCATTACGCTGAAGATTACGTCACTGGCGATTGTGGTGGGTATTTTATGGGGCACGTTGCTGGCGGTGATGCGTTTATCGACGTTTAAACCGATCAGCTGGTTTGCTTCGGCCTACGTCAATCTGTTCCGTGCCGTTCCGCTGGTGATGGTGTTGTTGTGGTTCTATCTGATTGTGCCGGGCTTTTTACAGAAAGTGCTCGGGCTGTCACCGAAAACCGATATCCGTCTGATTTCAGCGATGGTGGCATTTGCGCTGTTTGAAGCGGCCTACTATTCCGAGATCATCCGCGCAGGGATTATCAGTATCGCGCGCGGCCAGTCTTCTGCCGCACTGGCGCTGGGTATGACGCAGTGGCAGTCGATGAAGCTGGTTATATTGCCGCAGGCTTTCCGCGCAATGGTGCCGCTGCTACTGACACAGGCAATCGTATTATTCCAGGATACTTCGCTGGTGTACGTTCTGGGCCTCGCGGACTTCTTCCGCAGTGCATCCAACATTGGCGACCGCGACGGTACGCTGGTTGAGATGGTGCTGTTTGCAGGACTTATTTACTTTGTTATCAGCCTTTGTGCTTCCTTGCTGGTGCGTTATTTGAAGAAAAGGACCGTTTCATGATTTCACTGAAGAATGTTTCTAAATGGTACGGGCACTTTCAGGTGCTTACCGATTGCAGCACCGAAGTTAAAAAAGGTGAAGTTGTGGTGGTTTGCGGGCCTTCCGGCTCAGGTAAATCGACGCTGATCAAAACCGTTAACGGTCTGGAGCCGGTTCAGAAAGGCCAAATCCTGGTTAACGGCACGCCAGTGAATGATAAGAAAACCAATCTGGCGCAACTGCGTGCCAAAGTGGGCATGGTGTTCCAGCATTTTGAATTGTTCCCGCACCTTTCTATCATCGATAACCTGACGCTGGCACAGGTCAAGGTCCTGAAACGCGATAAAGCCGCAGCAAAAGACAAAGGCCTGAAATTACTGGATCGCGTCGGTTTATCCGCACATGCCAATAAGTTTCCGGGTCAGCTTTCCGGTGGTCAGCAGCAGCGTGTGGCGATTGCCCGTGCGTTATGTATGGATCCTATCGCCATGTTGTTTGACGAACCGACTTCTGCGCTTGATCCGGAAATGATCAACGAAGTGCTGGACGTGATGGTTGAACTGGCAAACGAAGGCATGACGATGATGGTGGTCACACACGAAATGGGCTTCGCCCGTAAAGTGGCTAACCGCGTGATTTTCATGGATGAAGGTAAAATTGTGGAAGACCGTAATAAAGACGATTTCTTCAATAATCCGGAATCAGACCGTGCGCGTGATTTCCTGGCGAAAATCCTGCACTGATCAGACTAGTTCCAGCAACAGGAACAAATCAGCCCCACATTTGCGGGGCTGATTATTGATAATCAAGGCTCAAACGGACGGCGCGTAAACTCTGTATGGCCGCACTTAGGACATTTGCTCAGAATTTCCGGCGTATACACCGCTAAATTGAAATGACAGTTTTCACAGACCAGATTCCCCAGCCCGACCACTTCCCCGCTGTGATAAATCCCGTGATGGCTGACATCTTTAAACACTTCTTTCCATTCCAGCTGGGTTTTGTCGGTCATATCCGCCAGCTCTTTCCACAGGCTTTCTTTAATCACCCGCATAAATACGCTGTCCGTGCCGTCATCTTCAGCTTCTGCTACTGCCTGCTGATTTTCAGAATAACTGCGCGCAAACTCATGCAGGTCGCGTCTTACCGCTGACGTTAGCTGTTCAATCTGGATTTCAGACAGTTTGCCTTCGTTTTGCAGCTCAATACGGGCATCCTGCACCAGCGCGCTGATATCACGTTCCCCATTTTTTAACCGTTCAGTGAGTGAAGCCACCAGCTGGCGGTAAGATTGCGTAATATTGCTCATAATTTCTTCTCCTTGAACTGACGTGATCATTTGCCCGACGAAAGCGCATTGACTTTATTTTAGCCGTAAATCCCTGATCCGTTGCGCAGATTATGTCGTGCCGGCTCGCAGATTATGAATATTGCGCCAATAGCGGACAGAAATCCCCTTTAGCCTTCGCTGGGTGTTGTTGCAACATCCGCTTATCAGCTATGCTATGCGGATCTTTTGATTAAAACTTTTTGAGCTACAGGCGTAGCTGTTTTCACTCACAGGACCACCGGCCGCCATGCAAGAGCAATACCGTCCAGAAGACATCGAGTCACACGTTCAGCTTCACTGGCAAGAGAAGCAAACCTTCAAAGTTACCGAACAGCCTGGCAAGGAGAAATACTACTGCCTCTCCATGTTGCCTTACCCGTCGGGTCGTCTCCATATGGGACACGTGCGCAACTACACCATCGGTGACGTGATTTCCCGTTATCAGCGTATGCTCGGCAAAAACGTTCTGCAGCCAATCGGCTGGGATGCTTTCGGCCTGCCTGCTGAAGGTGCTGCGGTGAAAAACAACACTGCGCCTGCTCCGTGGACGTACGAAAACATCGAATACATGAAGAACCAGCTTAAATTGCTGGGCTTCGGCTATGACTGGGATCGCGAAGTGGCGACCTGCAAACCGGATTATTATCGCTGGGAACAATGGTTCTTCACCAAGCTGTATGAAAAAGGCATGGTTTATAAGAAGACCTCCGCGGTGAACTGGTGCCCGCATGACCTGACCGTTCTGGCGAACGAACAGGTTATCGATGGCTGCTGCTGGCGTTGTGATACCAAAGTAGAACGCAAAGAAATTCCTCAGTGGTTTATCAAAATCACCGATTACGCCGATCAGCTGCTTAACGATCTGGACACGCTGGAAAGCTGGCCAGAGCAGGTTAAGACCATGCAGCGTAACTGGATTGGCCGTTCCGAAGGCGTGGAAATCACTTTTGACGTGGCAGACAGCGACGAAAAAGTGACGGTTTACACCACCCGTCCGGACACCTTCATGGGCGCGACTTATGTCGCCGTGGCTGCGGGTCATCCGCTGGCGCAACAGGGTGCACAAAACAATCCTGCCCTGACCGATTTCATCGATGAATGCCGCAATACCAAAGTTGCCGAAGCAGAAATGGCAACAATGGAGAAAAAAGGCATGGCAACCGGTCTGTTTGCTATTCACCCGCTGTCTGGTGAAAAGCTGCCAATCTGGGTCGCTAACTTCGTTCTGATGGAATACGGCACCGGCGCCGTGATGGCCGTTCCAGGTCATGACCAGCGTGACTGGGAATTCGCCACCAAATATGACCTGCAAATTAAACCGGTTATCCTGAATCTTGATGGCAGCCAGCCTGACGTCAGCGCAGAAGCGATGACAGAGAAAGGCACGCTGTTCAATTCAGGCGAATTTGACGGTCTGAGCCACGAAGACGGCTTTAATGCCATTGCCGACAAACTGGTTGCTCAGGGCGTAGGTCAGCGCAAAGTCAACTACCGCCTGCGCGACTGGGGTGTTTCCCGTCAGCGTTACTGGGGTGCACCAATCCCGATGATCACGCTGGAAGACGGTACCGTTATTCCTACACCAGAAGATCAACTGCCGGTTATTCTGCCGGAAGACGTCGTAATGGATGGCATCACCAGCCCGATCAAAGCCGATCCTGAGTGGGCGAAAACCACCGTGAACGGTATCCCGGGTCTGCGTGAAACCGACACCTTCGATACCTTCATGGAATCTTCCTGGTATTACGCGCGTTACACCTGCCCGCAATATGACGAAGGTATGCTGGATCCGGCTGCTGCCAACTACTGGCTGCCGGTTGATCAGTATGTCGGTGGTATCGAACACGCCATCATGCACCTGATGTATTTCCGCTTCTTCCACAAACTGATGCGTGACGCAGGTCTGGTCGATTCTGACGAACCGGCAAAACGTCTGCTGTGTCAGGGTATGGTTCTGGCTGACGCCTTCTACCACACCGGCAGCAACGGCGAACGTATCTGGGTTTCTCCGACAGATGCCACGGTTGAGCGTGACGAAAAAGGCCGCATTACTAAAGCCACTGATCCGCAGGGCCGCGAGCTGGTTTATGCCGGCATGAGCAAGATGTCCAAGTCTAAAAACAACGGCATCGACCCGCAGGTCATGGTAGATAAATACGGCGCCGATACTGTGCGTCTGTTTATGATGTTCGCTTCACCGGCTGAAATGACGCTGGAATGGCAGGAATCAGGCGTCGAAGGGGCAAACCGCTTCCTGAAACGCGTCTGGAAACTGGCCTTCGAGCACACTGCAAAAGGCGCTACCGTTGCTCTGGACGCAGCTTCTCTGAACGAAGCGCAAAAAGATCTGCGTCGCGACCTGCACAAAACGATCGCTAAAGTGACCGATGATATCGGCCGTCGTCAGACCTTTAACACCGCTATCGCAGCCGTGATGGAGCTGATGAACAAGCTGGGGCGTGCGCCGCAAGAGACCGAACAGGATCGTGCGTTGCTGCAGGAAGCGTTGCTGGCGGTTGTGCGTATGCTTTATCCGTTCACTCCACACGTTTGCTTCACCCTCTGGCAGTCACTGAAAGGTGAAGGCGATGTCGATACCGCGCCTTGGCCACAGGCTGACGAAAAGGCAATGGTTGAAGACTCTAAGCTGGTCGTGGTACAGGTGAACGGTAAAGTGCGTGCTAAAATCACCGTAGCCGCTGATGCTACCGAGCAGCAAGTGCGCGAGCGTGCGGCAGAAGAGCATTTGGTCGCAAAATATCTGGATGGGGTTACGGTTCGCAAAGTAATCTACGTCCCGGGCAAACTTCTTAACCTGGTTGTAGGTTGAGTCAAGGAGGATCTGTGCGACATCCCTTAGTGACACTGCTGCTGACCGCCGCAGTTATGGTGACAGCAGGTTGCGGATTCCATTTACGTGGAAAAACCAACGTTCCCGACGAACTGCAAACAATCGTTTTAGACAGTGGGGATCCGTATGGTCCGATGACTCGTAATATCAGGACTCAGCTGCGTCTTAGCAATGTGACCATTGTTGATGATCCAACCAAACAGCAGCGTAAGGATATTCCTTCGCTGCGCGTGGGTGCAGAGTCAGTAGGTCAAAGTACCGCGTCGATCTTCCAGGACGGTAAAACCGCTGAGTACCAGATGGAAATGAATCTGAATGCAACCGTACTGATGCCGGGTAAAGATATTTATCCAATCCACGTGAAAGTGTTCCGTTCGTTCTTTGACAACCCGTTAACGGCGCTGGCAAAAGATAACGAGCAGGACATCATTATCGATGAAATGCGTCAGCAGGCTGCACAGCAACTGATCCGTAAGTTGCTGACCGTTCATGCGTCTGAACTGCATAAAGCTGAAGATGTCGGCGGACGTGAGGTAGAAGTCATTTCTACCAGTACATCCGCTGCCAGCAAGTCGTCTGAGGATACCAAAGAGGTACCACCAACGACGTCGTCCAGCACGTCTGTAAAATGATCCGAGTTTATCCGGAACAACTTGCCGCGCAGCTCCGTGAGGGGCTGCGCGCTTGTTATGTGTTATGTGGCAACGATCCTTTGTTGCTGCAGGAAAGTCAGGACAGCATCCGCAAAGCGGCGCAGCTGGCTAATTTCGAAGAGCATTACACCTTTATCATCGATAACCATACTGAATGGGAATCAATCTTCAGCATCTGCCAGGCGCTCAGCCTTTTCGCCAGCCGTCAGACCCTGATGCTTATCCTGCCCGAAAATGGTCCGACAGCGCCGGTTGCCGAACAACTCCTTAAACTCACGACGTTATTGCATGATGACATCCTGCTGCTGTTACGCGGAACTAAGCTGACCAAAGCTCAGGAAAACAGTGCATGGTTTAAAGCGCTGAGTGACAAAGGCGTTTTCGTCAGTTGCCAGACGCCCGAACAGGCTCAGTTGCCGCGCTGGGTTTCACGCCGTGCGAAAGAGTTATCTCTGGAGCTTGATGAGCCCGCCAACCAGCTTTTGTGTTACTGCTATGAAGGCAACCTTCTGGCGTTAGCGCAGTCTCTGGAGCGCCTCTCCCTGCTTTATCCGGATGGTAAACTCACGCTGCCACGCGTGGAAGAAGCCGTGAATGATGCTGCGCATTTTACGCCATATCACTGGCTGGATGCTCTGCTTGCGGGTAAAAGTAAACGTGCCTGGCACATTTTGCGTCAGCTGCAACAGGAAGACAGCGAGCCGGTTATTTTACTGCGCACCGTACAACGTGAACTTCTGATGCTGTTGAATCTGAAACGTAAAATGGATAACACGCCACTCCGCACATTGTTTGATCAGCAAAAAGTCTGGCAAAATCGCCGGGCACTGGTGACACAGGCGCTGCAACGCTTATCGCTAGCGCAACTTTCTCAGGCCGTACGTTTACTGACTCAAATGGAAATCACGCTAAAACAAGATTACGGTCAGTCAGTCTGGTCGGAGCTTGAAAGCCTCTCCATGCTATTATGTGGAAAACCATTACCCACCCATTTCGCTGGTTTGGGTTCGTATTGAAGTCAGGTATCCGTTATGCCGCGTAACACCTCTCTTACTTCTTCCTCCGGCCCAGCACCGTTGCTGGCCTTTTTTGGCGGCACGTTCGATCCGATCCATTACGGTCATCTGAAACCGGTGGCCAGTCTGGCGAAAATCGCCGGCTTTGATCAGGTTATCCTGCTGCCTAATAATGTCCCGCCGCATCGTCCGCAGCCCGAGGCCACGGCGCAACAACGCCTGCAGATGGTTGAGCTTGCCGTCGCCGCCGATCCGCTGTTTTCGGTTGATCCCCGCGAACTGATGGTGGATACGCCCTCCTACACCATCGAGACACTTGCAACGTTACGTAAAGAACATGGCGATGATTGCCCGCTGGCGTTTATCATTGGGCAGGATTCATTGCTGACGTTACATAAATGGCACCGCTGGGCGTCACTGCTGGATTTCTGTCATCTGGTGGTGATGGCGCGTCCGGGATACAAAGAGCATCTCGATACGCCAGAATTACAGAAATGGTATGACGCCCACCGGGTGACTGATGCTGAAAAGCTGAAACAGAAACCCTGCGGATTCATTTATCAGGCCAATACGCCCCTGCTGGATATTTCAGCGACAGAAATCCGGGAACGGCGCCATGCGGGGCTAGATTGCTCAGATTTACTGCCAGCAGCGGTTGAGCACTATATTGAATCGCAGGGCTTGTACCGCCAGTAGCGAACGCGTGCTATACTGCGCCGCTTAATTTCGGCTCTCGATAACGCTACGTGACTCACCAATACAATGTATTGATTGTTAAACGTTTTAGGCTGTTTTCCTGATAACCGCTATGTTTATCCATCATGAGACTGACTGTCGCTTCGGTGCCGCACCGGCGAACGTCTTGTGGTGTCAATTGTTTCAAACATCCCCAGGGGGAACCTTTGCAAGGTAAAGCGCTCCAAGATTTTGTTGTCGATAAAGTCGACGACCTGAAAGCACAAGACATCATTGCTATTGATGTTAAAGGTAAATCAAGCATCACTGACTGCATGATTATTTGTACCGGCACATCAAGCCGCCATGTTATGTCCATCGCCGGGCATTTGGTTGAAGAAATCAAAGCCGTCGGTCTCGATGCGATGGGCGTGAAAGGCATCAACGAAGCTGACTGGGTCGTTGTCGATCTGGGCGAAGTGATCGTTCATGTTATGCAGGAAGAAAGCCGTCAGTTGTATGAGCTTGAGAAACTCTGGGGCTGATGCGTGAAGCTGCAACTTGTCGCCGTCGGCACTAAAATGCCTGACTGGGTACAAACCGGTTTTAACGATTATCTGCACCGCTTTCCTAAAGACATGCCGTTTGAACTGACTGAGGTTCCGGCAGGGAAGCGCGGGAAGAACGCAGATATCAAACGCATTCTTGAGAAAGAAGGCGAGCTGATGCTGGCCGCGGTCGGCAAAGGGAATCGCATCGTGACGCTGGATATTCCAGGGACACCGTGGGAAACCCCGCAACTGGCGCAGCAACTGGAACGCTGGAAACAGGACGGACGTAATGTCAGTCTGCTGATCGGCGGTCCGGAAGGGTTAGCTCCGGCCTGCAAGGCGGCGGCGGAACAGAGCTGGTCGCTCTCTCCGTTGACACTTCCTCACCCCCTGGTTCGGGTTCTGGTCGCGGAAAGTCTTTACCGTGCCTGGAGTATTACCACTAATCATCCATACCACCGCGAATAACGGGTGGTGAATGTCAGCAACATGAATTAAGTAGTGGGATGAAAATAGATCGTAACCCTTTTCGCGACTATACGGCTGAATCAGCCCTCTTTGTGCGCCGTGCACTGGTGGCGTTCATCGGCATTCTGCTACTTAGCGGTGTCCTGGCCTTCAATCTCTATAACCTGCAAATCGTCCGGTTTCAGGATTACCAAACCCGTTCCAACGATAACCGCATCAAGCTGGTGCCGATTGCGCCAAGCCGCGGGATTATATATGACCGCAACGGCACCCCGCTGGCGCTGAACCGGACTATTTATCAGCTGGAACTGGTGCCGGAAAAGGTTGACGATTTGCAGGCTACGCTCGAAGGCCTCAGACCGGTTGTTGATCTCACCGATGAAGATATCGAAAACTTCAAGAAAGAACGTCAGCGCTCGCGGCGTTTCACTTCAATTGCGGTAAAAACAGCCCTGACAGAAGTTCAGTCGCGCGTTTCTCCGTGAACCAGTTCCATTTCCCCGGCGTTGAAGTCAAAGGCTATCAGCGTCGCTATTACCCTTACGGCTCTGCACTGACGCACGTGATCGGCTACGTGTCGAAAATTAACGACCGCGACGTAGAACGTCTGGATAAAGACGGCATTCTCGCCAACTACGCGGCGACGCACGACATTGGTAAGCTCGGCATTGAGCGTTATTACGAAGATACCCTGCACGGTAAAACCGGCTACGAAGAGGTAGAAGTTAATAACCGCGGCCGCGTTATCCGCCAGCTTCACGAAGAACCGCCTCAGGCGGGGAAAGATATTTACCTGACTATCGACCTGCCTTTGCAGCAATACATTGAAGTATTGCTGACCGGCAGCCGTGCCGCGGTGGTGGTGACCGATCCACGCGATGGCGCGATCCGCGCGCTGGTGTCTAACCCAAGTTATGATCCGAACCTGTTTGTGGATGGCATCTCCAGCAAGGATTATAGCGGTCTTCTTAACGACCCGAACAAACCGCTGATTAACCGTACCACGCAGGGTGTTTACCCGCCGGCCTCGACCGTGAAACCGTACATTTCGGTTTCAGCACTGACCTCGGGCGTAATCACTAAAAACACGTCGTTGTTCGATCCGGGCTGGTGGCAGTTGCCGGGATCTGACAAGCGTTATCGCGACTGGAAACACTGGGGGCATGGTCGTCTGAATGTCACCAAAGCACTTGAGGAATCGGCTGATACCTTCTTCTATCAGGTGGCTTATGATATGGGGATCGACCGCCTTTCCGAGTGGATGGGTAAATTTGGTTACGGGCACTACAGCGGCATCGATTTATCGGAAGAACGCAGCGGTAATATGCCAAACCGTGACTGGAAGTTTAAACGCTTCAAAAAACCGTGGTATCAGGGCGACACCATTCCGGTCGGTATCGGTCAGGGCTACTGGACTGCAACTCCGGTCCAAATCATGAAGGCCATGACCACGCTGATTAATGACGGCAATGTCAAAACACCGCATTTACTGCTGAGTACCAAAGTTGACGGGCAGCTCGTGCCTTATAAGCAACAGGAAACCACGCAAATTGGTGATATCCATTCCGGCTATTGGGAAATTGCCAAAGACGGGATGTACGGCGTAGCTAACCGTCCAAACGGGACTGCGCGCAAATATTTTGCTGATGCGCCTTACAAAGCAGCGGCCAAATCCGGGACAGCACAAGTTTACGGTTTGAAAGCCAATGAAATCTATAATGCGCATAAAATCGCTGAGCATCTGCGTGACCATAAGCTGATGACCTCTTTCGCACCGTACGATAAACCGACCGTGGCAGTGGCCGTGGTGCTGGAGAACGGCGGTGCAGGTCCGGCAGTGGGGACCATTTCCCGCCAGATACTCGACCATATTTTACTGGGCGACAATACGACACAATTACCGGCTGACGCGCCAGCGCCACCGGGAACCGAAGGTGATTAACCGTCAATGACTGAGAACCAACAGAAAAGATCATTGTGGTCGAAAATGCATATCGACCTGACGATGTTGCTGATCATACTCGCGCTGCTGACGTACAGTGCGTTTGTCATGTGGAGCGCCAGCGGTCAGGACATGGGCATGATGGAACGTAAAATCGGCCAGATCCTGATGGGTCTGGTGATCATGCTGGTCATGGCGCAAATCCCGCCGCGCGTTTATGAAAGCTGGGCGCCCTATCTTTATATCTTCTGCGTCTTCCTGTTAGTGCTGGTAGATGCGTTCGGCAGTATCAGTAAAGGTGCACAGCGCTGGCTGGATCTGGGGATTATCAAATTCCAGCCCTCGGAACTGGCGAAGATCGCCGTGCCGCTAATGGTCGCGCGCTTTATTAACCGCGACGTCTGTCCGCCGTCACTGAAAAATACCGCTATCGCACTGGCGCTGATCTTCATCCCTACTCTGCTGGTGGCCGCGCAGCCCGATCTCGGCACCTCGATTCTGATTGCCGCCTCAGGTCTGTTTGTGCTGTTTCTTTCCGGTATGAGCTGGAAACTGATCGCCGTCGCCGCCATTCTGGTTGCCGCGTTTATCCCGATTTTGTGGTTCTTCCTGATGCACGATTATCAGCGCGACCGCGTGATGATGCTCCTCGATCCGGAAAGCGATCCGCTGGGAGCCGGCTATCATATTATTCAGTCGAAAATTGCTATCGGTTCGGGCGGACTATCCGGTAAAGGCTGGCTGCACGGTACGCAGTCACAGCTGGAATTCCTGCCGGAACGACACACCGACTTTATCTTTGCCGTACTGGCCGAAGAACTGGGCCTGATTGGCGTGCTGGTGCTGCTGGGGCTGTACCTGTGCCTGATCATGCGTGGTCTGGTGATCGCCGCCAATGCGCAAACAACTTTCGGGCGTGTCATGTCCGGCGGACTGATGCTGATTCTGTTCGTTTATGTCTTTGTTAACATCGGCATGGTCAGTGGTATTGTCCCGGTAGTTGGGGTACCTTTGCCTCTGGTCAGCTATGGCGGGTCAGCACTCATCGTGCTAATGGCAGGGTTTGGTATCGTCATGTCGATACATACTCATCGAAAAATGTTGTCAAAAAATTTATAGAGGTGAGCAATGCGTAAGGAGTGGCTTGGAGCTGTCATTATCGGTTTGCTGTTAAGTGGTTGCGCCACTGAAGATACCCAGCAACAACAACCGGCACCGCAACAAGCCTATAACGGCCCTGTGGTGGAAATCGGCGGGGCTGATCCGCGTTACGAACCTTATAATCAGGGCACGATGCAGGATTATACCGTCAACGGTAAAACCTATAAGATCATCAAAGACCCGTCTAACTTCTCTCAGGTCGGTCAGGCTGCCTGGTACGGTCAGGAAAATGGCGGCAATACCACGGCAATAGGTGAAGAATTCGACCCGAGTGCCATGACCGCCGCGCACCCGACACTGCCGATCCCAAGTTATGTTCGCGTCACCAACATGGCAACAGGCCGTATGCTGGTTGTGCGTGTTAACGACCGTGGTCCTTATGTGCCGGGCAAAATCATTGACCTGTCACAGGCGGCCGCAGATCGCCTGAATCTGACCAACAGCACTAAAGTCCGTATTGATTTCATTAATGTGGCACAAGACGGCACATTGTCCGGACCGGGTACGATTGGTACGACTGTCGCTAAACAATCTTACGCCCTGCCGTCACGTCCAAGTTTAGGTGCCAGCAGCATGGGCACGCCAACGCTGAGCGCTCAACCGGTCGATACGTCAGATGTGCGTCCGATCAGCAACAGCACCCTGAGTAATCCGAATGCTGCGCCATTAACCAATGACGAAGATAACAACGCCGCCGTAGCCTCTGCACCAGCAGCGACCACGATGTCCGGTAACAGCAGCGGCGGCGGATTTCTGAGTGCGCCAACACCTCTGCGTCAGGGAGTGTTAGAAGGCAGCGAACCGGTGGCAGCACCGGTTGCTGTCGCCAGTGCCGCGCCGGTAGCAGCAACTGCGGCCTCCGCAGCGCCTGCGCATACCACTGCCGTTCCTTCCTCGGGATTTATGGTGCAGGTTGGCGCACTGAGTAATCCTCAGAATGCGCAACTGTGGCAAAAAAGCCTCAGCCAGCGTTTCTCTGTACCCGGTAAAGTCCAGGCCAACGGCAGCACCTATCGCGTGCAGCTTGGTCCGTTCAGCACCCGCCAGCAGGCCGAACAGCTGAAACAGCGCCTGGCCAGCGAAGCTCAGCAGCAGTCTTTCGTCACTGCCAGCATGTAATTTAGAAATACGGGGCTGCGGCCCCGTATTTATCAGTGCTCTGTCTTATAAGGGCTCTGTCTTATAAGTAAAAATCAGTAAGCGCCGGTAATCGAAGATGTCTGACTTATGACTCTTCTGCTATAGTGGCGCACGTTTATCACTTACTCCCACGGATGTTGTTGTCCCGATCATGAAACTTGTAAATACTTCACGTTTAGTCAAAAGCCTCGCATTTGGCACCGTAATCACTTTAAGTGCAGCGTCCGCCTATGCCGACGATGTTAATTTAAAAACAATGATCCCTGGCGTTCCGCAAATTGATGCTGAAGCCTATGTCCTGATCGACTACAACTCCGGTAAAGTTCTGGCAGAAATGAATGCCGACGCACGCCGCGACCCTGCCAGCCTGACAAAAATGATGACCAGTTATGTGATTGGTCAGTCCATCAAAGCCGGCAAAATCTCCCCAACTGATATCGTGACCGTCGGTCAGGACGCCTGGGCAACCGGCAATCCGGTGTTCAAAGGCTCTTCCCTGATGTTCTTAAAACCAGGCGATCGCGTGCCAGTTTCTGAACTGAACCGCGGGATTATCCTGCAATCAGGTAACGACGCCTGTGTGGCGATGGCCGACCATGTCGCCGGCAGCCAGGACGCTTTCGTCGCCATCATGAACAACTACGTGAACGCGCTGGGTCTGAAAAATACCCATTTCGGTACCGTTCATGGTCTTGATGCCGCCGGTCAGTACAGCTCCGCCCGTGATATGGCGCTGATTGGTCAGGCGCTGATCCGTGATGTGCCGGAAGAATACGCCACCTATAAAGAGAAAGAATTCACCTTCAACAATATCCGCCAGATGAACCGTAACGGTTTGCTGTGGGATAACAGTCTGAATGTTGACGGCATTAAAACCGGTCACACCGATTCAGCAGGTTACAACCTGGTGGCTTCTGCAACTGAAGGCCAGATGCGTCTGATCTCTGCCGTCATGGGCGGTCACACCTACAAAGGTCGTGAAGTTGAAAGTAAAAAGCTGCTGACCTGGGGCTTCCGCTTCTTCGAAACGGTTTCTCCGCTGAAAGCCGGGAAAGAGTTTGCCTCTGAGCCAGTCTGGTTTGGCGATACCGACCGTGTGGCGCTGGGTGTCGAGAAAGATGCATACCTGACCATCCCGCGTGGCCGTATGAAAGACCTGAAAGCCAGCTACGTGCTGAACACTCCTGAACTGCACGCGCCGTTGCAGAAAAATCAGGTGGTTGGCTCAATCAACTTCCAGCTTGATGGTAAAACCATTGATGAGCGCCCTCTGGTGGTGATGAACGAAGTGAAAGAAGGCGGCTTCTTTGGTCGCATCGTGGATTACATCAAATTGATGTTCCACCACTGGTTCGGTTAAGTGGCTGCTTGAAAAAGTTTGCAACAATCCCCATATAACCGGTATAGATTATGGCTCCCGCTACGGCGGGAGTTATACTTTCAGAGACAAAACTTAATACGCTGTACAACACGCTGGAGTGCACATGAAAACCAAACTGAACGAACTGCTCGAATTCCCTTGTCCCTTTACTTACAAAGTAATGGGCCTGGCACAACCCGAGCTGGTGGACCAGGTTGTGGAAGTCGTGCAACGCCATGCGCCTGGTGACTACAATCCTCAGGTAAAACCGAGCAGTAAAGGGAATTATCACTCCGTTTCTATTACGATCACTGCCACCCACATCGATCAGGTCGAGACCCTGTACGATGAGCTGGGCAATATCGAAATTGTCCGCATGGTGCTGTAAGCCCTTTCTGACCGATACGCGCGGGAGCCACAATACTGTCGCGCGTTCTCCCCTTCCCTGACTGACGATAACTGCCGTGCAACCACATAACCCGCAAGAACGTATCGTACTGCGCCAGCTTGGCCTTCAGCCTTATGAGCCCGTTTCTCTGGCCATGCACCACTTCACTGAACACCGTAACGCTGACTCGCTTGACGAGATCTGGCTGGTTCAGCATCCGCGTGTCTTTACGCAGGGTCAGGCAGGCAAAGCTGAACATGTTCTGATGCCCGGCGATATTCCGGTTATCCAGAGTGATCGCGGCGGTCAGGTGACGTATCACGGTCCCGGTCAGCAGGTGATGTACGTGATGGTGGATCTCAAGCGCAAAAAGCTCGGCGTCCGTCAGCTGGTCACAGCTATCGAACAAACGGTGGTGGATACGCTGGCGCATTTCTCTATCGACGCTTATCCGCGTGCCGACGCGCCGGGTGTCTATGTCGATGGCAAGAAGATTTGTTCGCTTGGTCTGCGCATTCGCAAAGGCTGTTCGTTACACGGTCTGGCGCTGAATATTGATATGGATCTGGAGCCGTTCCACCGGATCAATCCCTGCGGATATGCTGGTCTCGAAATGACTCAGGCCAGTCTGGAAAAGCCGGGTTTAACAGTCGATCAGGTCATGCCTGTTCTGGTGAAATCCTTTAACCATCGCCTTGATTATCAGCAGGTTGATTATCTGCCGTGGCAGATTGAACACTATTCCTCTTCAGCGGAATGATTTTCATCGATTCAAAACTGCGTCATAAAACCTGCTGCGAAAAAATATTTACACACCATTAACACTCTCTCTCCGGCTGGGGGTGTTTGTGGAAAAAGCTAATATTTTCAATCCACTGGAATCATTACAGGGTTGGTTTTTCGAGAATTATTCTTGTTTAAGGTTAAATAATTGCAGCATTTAGCACTTCAGGCCATGACGAAGGGCTGAACGCAGGGATGCTTCAATGATATAATTTCCGCATTATTTCTACTTTTTTTGATGAATCAGCCAGTTCATTGAATGTCCTGAAAAAACTCGGGTAACGAGTGACAAACCTGGAAGCTGCGAGATTATGAGTAAACCGATTCAGATGGAACGCGGCGTCAAATACCGCGATGCAGACAAGATGGCGTTAATCCCGGTAAAAACCGTGGTCAGTGACCGGCAGGAAATGTTACGTAAGCCGGCATGGATGAAAATCAAATTACCTGCCGACTCAACGAAAATTCAGGGCATTAAATCAGCGCTGCGCAAGAACGGCCTGCATTCTGTCTGTGAAGAAGCGGCTTGTCCTAACCTTTCCGAATGCTTCAACCACGGCACCGCGACCTTCATGATCCTGGGCGCTATTTGTACCCGTCGCTGCCCGTTCTGCGACGTGGCACATGGTCGTCCGACCGCACCAGACACCAATGAGCCAGAAAAACTGGCGCAAACCATCTCGGATATGGGTCTGCGTTATGTGGTTATCACCTCTGTTGACCGTGATGATCTGCGCGACGGCGGTGCTCAGCACTTTGCTGATTGTATTACGGCAATCCGCGCGAAAAACCCGACCATCAAAATCGAAACGCTGGTACCGGATTTCCGTGGCCGTATGGATCGCGCACTGGACATTCTTAACGCCAGCCCGCCGGATGTGTTTAATCACAATCTGGAAAACGTGCCACGCGTTTACCGCCAGGTTCGTCCTGGCGCGAATTACGAATGGTCACTGACCTTGCTGCAACGCTTTAAAGAAGCGCATCCGGAAATCCCTACCAAATCTGGTCTGATGGTCGGTCTGGGTGAAACCAACGAAGAAATCATCGAAGTGATGCGCGACCTGCGTCGCCACGGTGTGACCATGCTGACGCTCGGCCAGTATTTACAGCCAAGCCGTCACCATTTGCCGGTACAACGTTACGTGAGCCCGGAAGAGTTTGACCAGATGAAAGAAGCGGCGATGGAAATGGGCTTCACCCATGCAGCCTGCGGTCCGTTCGTGCGTTCTTCTTATCACGCCGATCTGCAAGCCAAAGGCTTAGAAGTTAAATAAAGTCTTACGTGGTGCTCCGGCACTGCGTTTAATATTTTGTTACTTCTTATCGCCGAAAACAAAAAAGGTTGTTCGTGAGAACAACCTTTTTTCATGCCCGGAAAACGTGATTGAGTCAGACTCAGTCTTTGTGCTCTACGCGCTCAGCCGGTTTAGCTTCTGCTGTTTTTTCAGCAGCTGCCGGAGCCGGATCATCATTCATGGCTTTCTTGAAGCCACGCAGTGCTGCACCCAGGTCGCCGCCCAGAGAACGCAGTTTGCTGGTACCGAACAACAGAACGATCAGCACGCCGACCACCAACAATTTAGTAATACTTAGACCTTCCATACATACCTTCTTTACACTGAGTGCTGGAAAACAGCAGTGACAATTTGTCGCTATTAACGGCCATTCGCGACGTTAATACAACCCGAAAATGTAACAGAACGGATCCAGAACTGTTCGCATTATGACCATAGTGAGGTATTATGAGCGTGAATAGCCTGCTCATAAAGTAATTCTGTCTTTATTTACAGCAAAACCACTTCGTCTTTGATTTCGACCCGTTTTACACGCCCGATTAGCCCGCCCGACCATGCGATGTTTGAGGCGAAGAAAAACGGGCGGAACCGGGTTGAAATAGCAGAGTAAAACTATCGCTTTCCCGTGTTCTGCCCGCCGTTATCAGATGAAGCGGCTCAGGAATGCCTGCGTGCGAGGATGCTGAGGATTCACCAGCACCTCATCTGCCGCGCCCTGCTCAACCACCACTCCGCGATCCATAAACACCACTCGGTCCGCTGCTTCTTTCGCAAAACCGATTTCATGGGTGACCACAATCATGGTCAGCCCCTGCTGCGCCAGATCGCGCATAGTCGCAAGCACCTCGCCCACCAGTTCAGGGTCAAGCGCTGAAGTCGGTTCATCAAACAACATCAGTTTAGGTTTCACTGCCAGCGCACGGGCAATCGCGACGCGCTGTTGTTGTCCGCCGGAAAGATGGCGCGGATACGCATCGGCCTTATCGCTCAGTCCGACCTTTTGCAGCAACTCACGGGCATATTTCTCTGCGTCCTGACGGCTTTCTTTATGCACGCCGACCGGGGCTTCAATAATGTTTTGCAGTACGGTCATGTGCGGATAAAGATTGAATTGCTGAAACACCATGCCGATATCCCGGCGCTGGCGCGCAATCGCCCGTTCAGGCAATTTATGCAAACGATCGCCGCGCAGCTCATAACCGATTTGCTCACCGCCCACCATAATAGAGCCGCGATCGATATCTTCCAGATGATTAATACAGCGCAGGAATGTCGATTTACCTGAGCCTGACGGCCCGAGGATCACCACCACTTCGCTGGGTTTCACATCCAGATCAATGCCTTTCAGCACTTCATTATCGCCGTAACTTTTATGCACGTTACGGGCTGTCACCAGTGATGCCGGTTCGGATGACTGTGCGTCGGATAATAGTTGACTCATAAGTCCTCCTTTCGGGCCAGACCCGGCGAGTTAATGATCGGCGCGGTTTTTTCTTCCGCATTACCCTGACGTCGCTTCGCATTAGGCAACGTCCGGCGCGTACCCCGGGAATAATAGCGTTCTATCGCCGACTGTCCGAGATTGAGTAATGACGTGATAAACAGATACCAGATCACCGCCACCATCAGCATCGGTACCACTTCAAAGGTGCGGTTATAAATGGTTTGCACCGAATACAGCAGGTCGCCCATAGCAATAACGCTGACCAGCGACGTCGCTTTAATCATGCTGATCAGCTGATTACCGGTCGGAGGGATAATCGAACGCATCGCCTGCGGAATGATGATCCTGCGCAGCGCGCGACCACGGCTCATGCCGAACGCCTGCGCAGTTTCCGCCTGACCGTTATCCACCGATAACAAACCGGCGCGGATGATTTCCGCCATATACGCCGCTTCGTTCAGCGCCAGACCGGCAATCGCTGCCGTCAGCGGCGTGATCAGATCATTGGTATTCCAGCTCAAATATTGCGGACCAAACGGGATACCGAGCACCACCCGAGGGAACAGCGTCGACATGTTGTACCAGAACAGCAATTGCACCAGCAGCGGCGTACCGCGGAAGAACCAGATGTACAACCCTGCCAATCTTCGCAGCAGCATGCTGTCGGACAATCGGGCAATCGCCAGCATCAGGCCGATGAAAACACCGAGCACCATTGAGACTACGGTAAGGCCAAGCGTCACGCCCAGGCCTTTGATGACTGAACCTTCCGTAAACCACTGCGCCACCACATGCCATTCGAAATTGGGATTGTGAGAGACAGCCCAGAGAACATCCGCGGCAATCAGCAGCACCACTATCCAGGCAATCCAGCGACCGTAATTTTGCGGTGCATGGGAAAACTCAACGTTACGTCGTGGATCCTGCGTATAGTCGTCCTTGACAGCCGGCGTTGAACTATACGTTTTATCAGTCATTTAGCCTGCGCCTTTGCCAGGTTGATGCCCGGTGCCGGGATCATATTGCCTTCCAGCCCCCATTTTTTCATGATGATGGCGTAAGTGCCGTTATCGAACAATTTCTGATAACCGGCAAGGATCGCATCACGCACTGGGGAGTCTTTTGCCACCACGGTGCCCTGGAAGATATCGCCAAATCCGTTGGATTTACCGGTGCCGGTCAGCTCAAGCTGGCCGTTGGCTTTTTCCACGAAATAGGTCAGCGGTGCCTGAGAAGAGAAGAACGCGTCGGAACGGTTTGAGCGCACAGCCAGAATTGACGTCGGCTGATCGCTGAAAGATTGCACCGTGACTGCCGGTTTACCGTCTTTCACACACACATCCGATTGCTTGCGGATAACCTGTTCAGCAGACCCGCCCGCCATGACAGCGATGCGTTTACCGCAGGTATCATCGAGAGAAGTGATCTTTTCCGGATTACCTTTGCGTACGCCGAACACCACGTATTCTTTCACAAAATCGATGAAATCATTTTTCGCCTGACGATCCGGATAATCACCAATCGGGCCGATGCCCATCTGGTAACGACCAGCCGCCATACCGCTGAGGATGCCAGATAAACCGCTCACGGAAGCATGTTCAATTTTCACACCTAACACTTCGGCCAGCGCGTGTGCCAGATCGGCGCTTGCACCGTCCAGACCGTTTGCGCCGGTGACGATTTCATACGGAGGGAATGACCCGTTGTTCACCGACGTCATCACGCCTGACTTTTGAATATCCGCAGGTAATTTAGCGTGGATCGCCGGATCCATCGTCTGCGTCGGGATGGTCACATTTTCAGCAGCCAGGGCATTCATGGAAGATACGGAAAGTAATGCAGCAGTCAGAACAGCAGCCTGACGTAATTTTTTTGCCATCATTCTCTTATTTCCTCTGTCGAAAAAGTCGGTCTGTGAGTTTATGAATGTTGTGTATTTATAGTGAGTGCCTTCCGTGGCGGGATTCCGGATGCTTCTTTTCGAAGCTTTTTCTATGGTTTTTTCTATGGCTATTAAAAACAGCTTTAGCCTTTTATTTATAAAACAAACGCATTCCCTGGTGAGGGCGCGGTACTGCATGAAATCAGTGGCCGCCGTTGAGATCCGGCAGCGAAATCAGTCCTGACGCAATTGCGGTAAACCAAAGCGGCGGTTTGCCAGCACCGGTAACACCTTGCGGGCATGTGCCAAACGATCTTTATCCAGTTCGGCAAACACCAGCGCCGGGGCTTCTGCTGCGCGGGCAATGGCCACACCCAGCGGATCGACCACCATACTGTTGCCGATATTACGCTCGCCACACTCGCCCACTGCCACCATATAAGTGGTGTTTTCCAGTGCGCGCGCCGTGACAAGCACTTCCCAATGCATTTCTTTCAGCGGGCCTTTCACCCACGCGGCAGGCAGAACCAGCACGTCTGCGCCATCCAGCACCAGACGCCGCGCCAGTTCCGGGAAACGCACGTCATAACAGGTCATCAGGCCGATGTTAAAACCGGCGACGTTGACCAGCGGCGGCACTTCATCGCCAGCCGTAACGTTTTTCGATTCCTGTGAAGAAAAGGCATCATAAAGATGCAGCTTCTGGTATTCAGAGATAATTTCGCCATTACGGATGGAAATCAGCACGTTATAGGCGCGACCATCCGGTGCGGGCGTGTGCACGCTCATCATAGTGGTCATCTGATTGCCACGGCTGGCGGCGACCAGCTGGCTGACAAACGGGCCATCCAGAGGTTGAGCCGCTTTCAAAACCAGATCCGGATCGGTGATGTCGCGCGCCAGAATGCCTTCCGGCAATACCAGTAAATCCGCGCCCGCTTCCAGCGATTTCGCCATCAGCGCAAGACAAGTTTCGACGTTCGCTTCCCATTCGCGGGAAACGGCAAACTGACCTAATGCAACTTTCATCTTTACTCCCCTGTCGCCTGAGAATTCAGGCAAGTGGTTAGATAGTATTAGCAAATTGCGGGAACAACTCCTGCGGTGTCAGGCGCTTAGCCGTCAGCCCCTGCGCATGTAATTCATGAGCAAAATCATCGATCATTTTCTCGTTGGCCGCGTAACCGTTTGCATTCCAGTTCGCGGGTAAATCGATGACCGTACGACGTAAATCGTCCAGCAACCACGGTGTGGTATCGGCATATTTAGCACGCTTATCCATCCAGACCTGATAAGAACGGTCGATAATTTCGCTCAGTGCCTGTGGTAACCACGGGTGTTCTTCGGCCAGTGCAGGTTTGATCGCCAGCAGGTGAATGCCAGGGATGTAACCGACGCGATTAAAATAGGCCAGTTCGGCGGCACGGAAATCCGGCTGGAACTGACGGAAACCGGAGTCAGGCTTGAAGAAACCGTCAGGCATGAAGGGCGTGAAAATCGCGTCCAGCCAGCCTTCCTGCAACAACTCCATCATCGGGCGCTCTTGCGGCACCGCTTCAATACGGCCCTCACGACCGAAACCTGCCAGACGATCCACAACCGGATGCGCTTCGGTCAGACGACCGACATACCAGTTCGCATCTTCAATGCCCACGCCTTCCAGCGCCAGCAACGTGCGGGTCCAGGTATTGCCGGAATCCTGCCAGCCGGTCAGTCCGATACGTTTGCCTGCCAACTGAGAAAGTTCGGTCAGCGGGCTGTCTTCGCGGGTGATAATGCAACGCTGGCGGAAACCACGCATCAGGAAATGCGGTATTGCCAGCAAATCAGATTCGCCCCGCGCGCGCCCTTGTGCGTAGCGGCTGAAAGAGACTTCGCCCGCATCGTATTTATCGCTGCTGCCCAGATTATCGACCAGCGTACCCACGCGATCGATTTCAAGATTAAAGCCTTCCGGTTTGAGGTCGCCCAACGCCAGCGGCGTAAAATAATCCCAGTCACGAACTGCCAGCCTGATGGTAATCGTCACATCTGTCCCCTTAAGTGTCAGCATGGTTGATATGCAGAAAAACAACTGTGCGTTTACAAACCTTCCGGCAAACACACCAAATTCTTTTACGAAGGAGACCATCTTCATCGTAATGTGATTATTTTATCGCCTCCTCTGGCTAAGTTTGATACTAATGGCATAAATTAATATGTACAATAGATTCTTTGTTACTGAACAAAAGGCGAGAAAATGGCAGAAAACCCCTTCGAAAAAACGCTGGATGCACAATGGTTAGCGACGCAATTACAGGATCGTTCCATGCGGGGCATTGCAATTGAAACCGCGGCGATGATCCGCTCCGGCGTGATTGAAATCGGAACGCACCTGCCCGCCGTCCGCGAACTGGCACAGGCGCTGGGGGTCAGTCCGGCCACGGTATCCGCCGCCTGGGGGCAACTCCGCAGACAAAAAGTGATCGCCGGTCGCGGGCGTAACGGCGTCTGGGTGTGCGGGGACATGCTGTCGCCGAGACCGGCGCGGTTCGAGAAAATCGGCAATTTTGGCGAACATATCATTGCGGATCTGGCGCTGTCTTCGCCGGATCCTGAACTGCTGCCAAACCTGCTCGAAGCCATGCAACACGGCGTTGGCGCTGATAATCTCAACAGTTATCAGCGTGAGGCCATCGCGCCGTCTTTGCTTGAAGCGGCTAAACACGACTGGCCTTATGACGCGCCGGCGTTTATGTCTGCGGATGGGGGTTTTGACGGGATGAACCTGACGTTGCAAACCTTGCTGATGCAGGGTTCCGTGGTGGCTATCGAAGATCCGACCGCTACCCGTTTGCTGGATATGCTGGACAATCTGGGCGCGCAGGTCATTGCCGTGAAATGTGATGAATTCGGCCCGCTGCCGGAATCCCTGGCTCAGGCGCTGCTGAAAAATCCTTCCGCGTTTATTTATCAGCCCCGTACGCACTCACATTGCGGTCACGCCATCAATGCGGAACGTTATGCTGCGCTGGCGGAAATTCTCAGCCAGAGCAATACGCTGATCATTGAAGATGACGGCATCGGGCAATTGTCCTGTCATCCGCCGCTCAGTATGGGCAGTCGCCTGCCTGACCGGACGGTGCATGTCCGCTCCTATTCCAAAGCTTACGGGCCGGATTTGCGGCTGGCTGTTATTTCAGGATCGAAAGATTTAATCAAACAAATCAAATCATTCCGTAACTTTGGTGCCGGCTGGTCAAGCCGAATTTTACAGGAAGCACTGGCCTGGCTGATTAAAGATCCGAAAACGCAGGAAGGTATTTCGCACGCCAAAAGTGTGTATGCACAGCGCCGTAAAGCCATGTCCGATGCCTTACGCATACGCGGGATTAACATTCCCGAACGCGACGGGCTGGCGATGTGGATCCCGGTGCCATCGGAGCAGTTCGCACTGGTCACAATGGCTGCGCGGGGCATTGCCGTTCTGCCCGGCGAGCGCAGCCGCATCGGGCCGGGGCAGTTTATCCGTATCAGTACCAGTCAGGTGAAACCCGAACAGGTTGATTTAATTGCCGATGCTTTGGTTCTGGCAATGGGTGCCTGATGATTTACCGTTTTTTTAGCAAATACTTCGGCGACTCTTCGTACTGCGCCCGCGCATAGAACTGGTGGGCGCGCACGCGGCGGGTATGGCTGTGAACTTCCATACGGTCACAGCCGCGCTCCGCCGCCAGACGCTCTGCTTCATCGAGCAATTTCTGGCCGATACCGCCGCCACGACACTGATCACTGACGCATAAATAGCTGATACGGCAGAATTCTCCGGCCAGGGCGATTTGCGGGATATAGTGCAACGAGATAAATCCCACCGCTTTGCCGTCTGCCTCAGCGACCAGCAGACAACTGTCCGGGTTCGTCGCCATTTTTACCACACGTTCTGCTATGGCTTCCGGCGTGTTGGGATAATCCAAATCGCCCAGCAATTGAGCCAGAATCTGCGCGTCTGAAACAACACCTTCTCTGATTAGCATGGCATTTTCCTGGTTACATACTGTTTCTGTATAGTGGCTACACAAGCCTCAGGACGCGAGGTAAACTTAGCGCCCGGCCCTTTCTGAATTCATCTGCTTTTTTAAGGCATTACTATGTTTAGCACCTTACTTGCAGTCTTTATTGGCGGTGGTATTGGCAGCGTGGTTCGCTGGTATGTCAGCCTCAAAATGAACGGGATGAGCCCGGTTCTGCCCGTGGGTACACTGACGGTGAATCTGGTCGGCGCTTTTATTATTGGTCTGTGTATCGCCCTTTTCACCCGTCTGACTCATATTGATCCGGTGTGGAAACTGCTGATCACCACCGGTTTTTGCGGCGGTTTAACCACCTTCTCCACCTTCTCACTGGAAGTCGTGTACATGTTACAGGATGGCCGTTTTGGTGCCGCTCTGCTTAATATGGCGCTCAATCTTGCCGGTTCCCTGGCCATGACGTTACTGGCCTTCATGCTGGTCAGCTGGTTCAGCGCGCACTGATACTATCTTCCGGCGATGCTTTTTTTATGACAAAAGGCATCGCTGCCCTAAATTTGTGACACAGGTTCTTATCCTTCCGACGTTTCTTAATGTTTCCTTCATCTTCTGTACCGATAATAGCGTCAGTTCACTCTGGTCTATTTTCGAGGTATGGCATGTTTTCTGTTCCAAAAACGTCTTCTGAGCTTCTGGTTGTTGCTCTCTGTATTCTGACTGTTGTCGCTTTTTTACAGGCATACTTTGCCTGAATAACAATGCCTTGCCCGTAGTGTTATCACTTATCCCTTTTCCGTAAACGGCGCATTCCTCAGGTTTGCGCCGTTTGCATTTCAGCGTCGTGCGTAATAGCGCTGAAACTAAACGTCACTTTTCATTCCATTCATAATACAAATATTTACCTGTTCCTCCTTATTGCCTATACTTGAGAATGATCGTTCACAGTCACTGTCAGCAAAATTCTCAGGTAAATCATGCTTCACCCACAACAATGCAGTAAAGACGCGCGCATCAGCGCACGGCGCGACCAGATTATTGCCGCAGCACGCCTGTGTTTTCGCAAGCACGGCTTTCACGGTGCCGGCATGGCTGAGATCGCTAAAACTTCACTGCTCAGCGTGGGACAAATTTACCGCTATTTCGCGAATAAAGACGCCATCATCGAAGAGATTGTGCGCCGCATCGTGATGAAAAAAATCAGTCTGATGACCGGCAATGCCCACAATCTGCAGCAGGTGGCACACAATCTGGCCTACCGCCGGATTGGCAATCTCAGCGCGCCTTATAAAGAAGAACTGTGCGCGGTTCAAAAAGAACAGGCAGAAATTGACCACGCATTAATGCTGGAAGTAGCCGCAGAAGCCACCCGCAATCCTGTTGTGGAAAAGATCTGGCGCGACTCTGAAAAACAATTGTTCAACGAAGCAAAGTCTCTGCTCAGTGCCACTTTCCCGCAATTTTCAGAAGCTGAAATGACGGCCAAAGTGGAAACTTTAGCAGTGATTTGTGAAGGCACCGCATTTCGTCGACTGACGACAATTCACGCCGACGCGGAGCTTCTGGAAGCCATCTACCATCGCTACTTCCAGAGCCTCTTCGAAACGGATTTAATCACCAGCAAACCGGAATAAACCTTTACCATGAGCGCTCATCTGCAAGAAAAACGCCTCGGTTATGCCCTGGTGCTAGGCTCCCTCGCCGCACTGGGTCCCTTATGCACCGATTTATATCTTCCCGCGCTGCCAGAAATGGCAGGCGATCTGAATACCACAACCGCCAGCGCCCAACTTAGTCTGACCGCCGGTTTACTCGGCCTCGGTTTCGGCCAGTTACTGTTTGGCCCGCTGAGCGACCGCTATGGCCGTATGCGACCTTTATTATGGTCACTGGCTTTATTGCTGGCCGCGTCAGTCTGGTGCGCCGTGGCGCAGGATATCAGTCAGCTGATTGTCGCCCGTCTTTTACAAGGGATCGCCGGTGCCGGAGGTGCCGTGTTGTCACGCGCAGTCGCGAGGGATTTATATAACGGACATGAGCTGACACGTTTTTTTGCGTTGCTGATGCTGGTCAACGGGCTGGCACCGATTATCGCGCCGGTACTTGGTGGCGCCTTACTGAACTGGGTGAACTGGCGGGGAATATTCGGCGTACTGGCGTTCATTGCCATCTTACTGTTCAGCTTCTCATCGCTGAAACTGCATGAAACCTTAGCCCCCGAACGCCGTTCGCAGGGCGGCATTTTCAGCATGTTAGGCTCGGTATTTGGACTGCTGAAACACCGTCCGTTTATGGGTTTGTGCCTGACACAGGGCTTTATCATGGCAGGAATGTTTGCGTATATCGGCGCATCACCGTTTGTGCTGCAACAGATTTACCATCTCAGCCCGCAGATGTTCAGCCTCTGCTTTGCTATAAACGGCATCGGACTGGTAATTTCTGCCCAGGTGTCTACCCGCCTGAGCCGTCGTTTTGGTGAACTGGCTCTGGTGAAAGCCGGTTTAGGTATCGCCGCTGTGGCCTCCGTTGCACTGGTCATCGCTGCAAGCTTTAACGCGCCGCTGGTGATGCTGCTGATCCCGCTGTTCTTCTCGGTGATGGTGATAGGAATTATCGGCCCGAATGCCGGATCACTGGCAATGCAAAGTCAGGGGAAAAACGCAGGCAGCGCTTCTGCTCTGCTCGGGGTTTGTATGTTTGCGCTTGGCGCACTGGCGGTGCCGGTGACCGGCTTTGGCAGCCAGCCCGCGCTGTCGATGGGGCTGACCATTCTTGGCTGCTACGCGATTGCTATCCTGATGTTCATGATGCTGGTCCGCAAACCGGCGTAAACATTTCACGAATGACAGGCAAAAAAAAACCCGCTTCGGCGGGTTTTTTAGAATTCGGCTAAAGTCAGATAGCGATAACGTTAGCAGCCGACGGGCCTTTGGCACCATTGGTGATTTCGAACTCTACGCGCTGGCCTTCAGCAAGGGTTTTGAAACCGTTGCTGGAAATAGCAGAGAAATGAACGAAAACATCTTTGCTGCCATCTTCAGGGGTAATGAAACCAAAACCTTTAGATTCATTGAACCACTTAACGCTACCTTTAATCTTAGACATCAAACTTACCTTTACGTGAATGTTGGACACAAAATGTGTGTCAAATACAGTACAGCAACAGATTTCACTTTTGTCCAGAATTCTGATGGTAATAAGCGATAAAGCTCTCACTCCTGACTTTCTGTTGCTTTGTTCTGCTGTCAAAAAGGCCTTTAATCGCCTTATGACATCAACCGGTTAGAAGAATGAGTCGTCATCATTATTGAAATCGTCAGTGTCGAAATCATCATTTCCAAAACCCAAATCCGAATTATCATTGCGCAGCGAGGCATCTTCCCAGGAAGGCTGACCGCTATCAAAACTCTGATTATTGTCGAGGAAACTGCTGTCAGCCGGATTGAGATCCTGCACTGGCGGCTCTTCGATAATATTGACGATTTCCTGCGGCTGGCTGTGATGGAACATGCCGGTCAGCATATCGGCCAGCACCACACCGCCCGCGACACCGGCGGCTGTGCGCAGTGCGCTGCCTAAAAAGCCCGGCTGCTGAGGTGCGGCCTGAGCCGGAGCCTGCTGCTGCGGCTGTGCAGCATATTGTTGTTGCTGAGGCTGACTGCCCCACCCTTGCGTACCGGGAATAGGCTGGCTGCCCTGCGACGCCTGACGCTGTGGCGCAGCTTGAGAGGAGCCGCCGCCAAACAAACCGGCCAGAAAACCGCTGCTTTGCGGTTTGGCGGTTTGCGCCTGCTGTTGCAGTTGCTCATTCTGCTGTTGCAGTTCCTGCACCTGCGCATTGAGCTTGGTCAGCGCCGCTTCCTGAATAATCATCGCCTGCGCCATGTAATACGGGGCAGACGGTTGCTGACGAATATGGGCCTGAATCACACGCTCAGCTTCCGCATCACGCGGTGCTGTATTGGACTCAGCCTGTTGTAAGCGACCAAAAAGTCCGTCAATTAAACGCTGTTCTTCAGATTGCATAAATTCACCTTGTTGATGTGTCGTACGACGCCTTATACGGTATTCACCGGCGTGATAACTCTACAGTAATACAGTTACATTTTTGTATGAATTAACGGAGTGTCAACAAATGTGACGAAGGTAAAGTTGGTGCAGAAAACATGCGGAGGGATTGAAAATCCGCCTGCGGGACCACAGGCGGAATCATCAGACCTGAGAAGGACAGATGTCAGTTGTTACTTTTTCGGCGTCCAGCCCAGAATGAAATCCTGATCCGGCAGGTTAGTAAAGTTACGCACGATGTCGTGATACGTCTTCGCCGGATCCAGATCTTTGAACTGTTGCGGATAGATAAATTTCGCCAGATATTCCATGCCGACAATGTTGTAAGGATGGTTGTAGAACTGGTGATAAACGCCATACACATGGTTGGCGCTGACCGCCGGGATCTGCGCAACGCCGGTACGGGACAGCAACACTTTGGCTTGTTTATCCACATCAGCTTCATTCGCGCCATAACCGAACGGCAGAATGTGCGACACGGAACCGGAAGCCGGACGCGCAGAACCGGTCATGATGTAAACGTCCGGTTTCATGCTGATGACTTGTTCCAGAGAAACCGTGCCTGATGCGCCCGGCAGCAGTGTAGAACCAATATTATTGGCATCAACGGCCTGGATCAGTTTGCCCCAGCCTGCATTCCCATGGGTAAAGCAGCAGGAATCGTCACGCCCGGCAATCGGCTCAATGAACACATTTGGCCTGGTTTTAATCGCAGCGACGACCTTCTGAATAGCCTGGAAGTGCTCATTATAAAACGCCGTATAGGCGCGGGCATTGTCTTCCTGGTTCATCACTTTACCCAGCAGCTCAATGCTCGGCGCGGTATTTTTGGCCGGATCCAGTTCGTAATCCACGAACAGCACCGGAATATGCAGCGCAGCCAGTTTTTCCAGCACGCCAGCCTGCGCCAGCGAGTCTTTGGCACGCGTCTGGGCAATCATCAGATCCGGTTTTTTGGCGATCACCGTTTCCAGATCCACCTGCCCCTTATCGCTAAATCCCATATCGAGGATGTTTGCTGAGTCAGGCCATTTGCTTTTCAGCATGTCCCAGGTGCCGCTGTCCGTTTTCTTCAGCAGGTTATTCCACGCCACCACATGCTGGAACGGATTGGCTTTGTCCAGAACGGCCAGCGCCAGCAGATCACGCCCATCCTGCAAAATCACACGCTGCGGCGCTTTATCAATGGTGACCTTTTGCCCGGCCATATCGGTCACGGTCAGCGGATAGGTGGTAGCAAAAACGGAGAATGAGGCAGCCATCAGACCTGTAACAGACAGCACGCGAGCGGTGTTCTTTAACATGCGATTACCCGAAGATGAGAATGAATAAGAAATGATTTTGATAATTGTTATCAAGTAAGGCTGAAATAATAAACAAGGAAGGATTGGCGGGGCAATGTTTTTAGGGAGAATATTGGCGGTTAAAACATGTCGAAATATTAACGGGATACCGTTATGGCATCCCGTTTGGCTTAAGTCACCGAATCACTGCATCGGCTTTCTTTCTATGCTTTACGTCCAATGAAGTGCAACAGAAACTCACTCACCATCACGCGCTTAAACGCAGACTGCGCCTTGTCTGCCGCTGCGCTATGCCCCCCGTCGGTATTCTCATAAAAATACACATCCGGGATGCCCATTGCCTGCATTTTGGCGGCCATTTTACGTGCATGGTCAGGTCCGACGCGATCATCGCTGGTGGCAGTGGTTATCAGCACCGGCGGATATTTTTTCGTCGCATCAAGATTATGATACGGCGAAAACTCGCGGATAAACGCCCACTCTTCCGGCTTCTGCGGGTCGCCATATTCGGCAATCCACGAAGCGCCTGCCGAAATTTGCGTATAACGGTACATATCCAGCAGCGCAACTTCACAAACAATCGCCCCGAATAACTCAGGATAACGCGTCAGCATATTGCCGACCAGCAAACCACCGTTGCTGCCACCCTGCGCCGCAAGATGTGCCGGAGAGGTGATGTTGCTGGCGATGAGCGCTTTGGCGACCGAAGCGAAATCCTCATATGCCCGCAGACGGTTTTCTTTCAGTGCCGCTTTATGCCATTCCGGCCCGTATTCACCGCCGCCACGGATATTGGCGACCACAAAGACGCCGCCGCGATCCAGCCACGACACGCCGCTGACGCCGAGATAATACGGATCCAGCGAGACTTCAAAGCCGCCGTAACCATAAAGGAGCGTCGGATTTTGCCCGTCGTACACCACGTCTTTGCGACAGATAACAAAATACGGCACGCGTGTGCCGTCATCAGATTGCGCGAAATGCTGGCTGACCTGATAACGCGATGCATCAAAATGCGACGGATCCTGTTTCAGTAGTTCAGCCTCCACCTCCACACCGTTATCCAGATTACCGAGTGATAAACTCGCCGGTTGCAGGAACCCGCTGACCGTCACGAAATATTCGTTGGTGTCGTCATCCACGCCCCAGGCATGAATTTTACTCAGCTCCGGCACCTTGCCGAACGGTTCACGCCGCCATTCACCGTTTTCCGGCGTCAGCACTTCGAGGCGGTTGACCACATCGTGCGTGATACTGAGGATGATGTGATCGCTGGTGAAGGAATAACCGTTTAGCTGGTCGCGGGTTGCCGTCACACCGCTGAGGGAGGAATGCGCCCCCGGCATAAACAGCGGTTTCAGCGCGCGTTCCCCGGCCAGAAACGCCTCAAAGTTTACGGTCAGCAGCGAGCCGGAAGGCCAGGTTTCGCCGTTAATCTGCCATTCGCTGGAAGGCTGGATCAGCAGCCAGTCGCGCCAGGTACTGAATTTGGCATCCGTTGGCAGGTCAATCCGGGTCAGCTCTTTTTGCCCATTGAGCACAAAGGCCTCGCGGTGATAAAAGTCGATAACGCGCACCACAAAATCGCGTTCAAACCCTTTAAAACTGTCGTGATAACCGGCCGCCAGCATGTCTTTCTTATCGGCGCTGAATACCGTTTTGGCTTCTGAGAGCGGTGAGCCGCGCTGCCAGATTTTTACAATGCGCGGATAACCGGAATCGGTCAGCGAGCCTTCGCCAAAGTCGGTGGCGACAAACAGATGGTCGTGATCAATCCAGCCAGTACGGCTTTTGGCGACCGGCAGGAAAAATCCGTCAGAGACAAATTCCAGCGTCCGCAAATCAAACTCACGCACTTCAGAGGCATCGCCGCCATCCGGTGACAGAAAAATCAGCGCCCGGTTGAAATCTGGCTTCAGCGCGAACACACCGTGATACACCCAGTCTTTGCCTTCGGCTTTGCCCAGCGCATCGATGTCCAGCACGGTTTCCCACTTCGGCTGCGGTTTACGAAACTCGTCGAGCGTGGTTCTGCGCAGTAATCCTTTGGGATTCTGTGCATCCTGCCAGAAGTTGTACCAGTCATTGCCGCACTTTGAGACGACCGGGATCTGCTCCGGAGAGTTCAGCCCTAGCAGCACTTTCTCGCGCAGAGGCGTAAATTCACTGCCTTGTGTGAAAGCCGCCAGTGTGATGGCATTTTGTTCGTGCGCCCATTCGAGCGCTTTTTCGTTACGCAATCCTTCCAGCCAGATGAAATCATCCTCCGGCACAGATAATGAATCAGTTGTCATGATGTTCAGCCCTGAAAATCAGAAAGGATTCAGAAATACCTGTTTTATCGTTGTCATTTCAAGTCTTTTTGCTTTCGTTTTTCATTTCCAGGGTTCGTTCCGAATAAATGCATTTTGTCCTAATTAATCCATTATGCGATCTGTGAAAGTTCTTCCTGCCTCTTTTGTGAGTCAGTTCAAGCATTGAACCTATCGGAACGCCTATAAAGAAATCATTACTTTGTGATGACAAAACATGACGGACTTATGAGTTAAAAAAGAGGCAGAAAGACTCACGAGAAATCAGACAGAAACACGAAAGGAGTGAGAATATGGAATGGAAAATCATAGATATCCTGAGCATCCCTCAGACGGGGCTGAAGTATATCTGCATTCAGGCGTTCAGAAATCTGAAGCTTATCCTGTCCGTGGATAACGATTTTACCCTGAAAGCCGGTGATACCTTAGAGATCACGCCGGAAGGTTATTCCCTGAATCATCATCAGGCGCAAAGTCTGAAGATCCACAAGATGATGCCTTATTGTCAGCAACGCTGGCAGTCGCTTTCCATCCAGTAATTATTGAGAAATTAATGGAAAGAACAGAAAGACCGGTTTCTACACCGGTTTTTTTATTTGCTGTCTTCTTAAATCCGAAAGGCCATCGTGTCCGCCAAATTCCTGCTGCGGAACATCCTGCCAGCGGTCTTTGCGCGTCGCCTCATATTCCTGATTGAGCGGATAATAAATCCGGTTTTCCGGTTTATTGGCTTCCCCCACGACCAGCAACCGCACTTCCTCATCCGTGTTATTGATGAAGGTATGGCAAATCCCCGTACCGTGCGGAAACGCTACTGCGTCACCTGCGTTCAGCCGGTGCAATGTGCCGTTGATCCAGGCATCAGGATGCCCTTCCAGCACATACACAAATTCGTCTTCTGCACTTTCCGCGTGGGCATAACAGGTGCGGCGGCCAGGCAACAGGCGTTCATGATGAATGCCAATACGCGTCAGTCCGAGCGTTTTGCCGAGCGGCGCGCCAATCGACATCAGCTCGTCATCGCCAGGATAATTGCCGTCGTCAGCGCCTTCGAGCTCAGTCCAGTGACGGATAAAATCAGGTCTTTCCTTGCTCATAAAACCTCCGAGTCAGTTTTAAACTCAGTAAAGTGAAGGAGACTTCTGCTGTATTGAATAAGAACTTTGGGTCTGAACCGTTTCTTTTGGCAAGCAGGCGAAGCGGATATGCATCGTTTCGCCGTCGTCACTTTCGCCCAGCGTCTGGAATTTGCCGCTGCAGAATTCGAAGATCTTCTTGTAAGTATCCGCGCGACGCTGGCGTTCAAGTATCGAAAACACTGACGTGGTATAGCTCGCCTCGCCCTGTGCAAATGATGCATCGTAATTCGCAGGCCGGTAAGTTTCAGCGCCAACGGGTTTATCTATTGATGAGCATCCTGCCAGAACACCCGTCACTGCAACTGCTGCCACCATCATTATTTTAATATTTTTCATTTTTCATCCGGGAAAATATTTGTTCATTCGTGTATGTCGTTATGTCGCTAATAGTGTATTCAGTATAGTCAGGCGACGGCTTCTGCCCTGCCCGCGCTGCCAATACTGTTTTTACCATTACGTTTTACATTCATCAGCGCACGTTCCGCTGTCGCCAGCCACTGATGATAATCCTCATGATGTTTCGATGTCGCCACACCAATACTCAATGAACACTGAAACCCTTCATCCTGCGATAAACGAATTTCAGACGTTTTCAGTAATAACCGGTAACCGACGGCATAAGCTTCTTCCTCCGAAACGCCCGGCAGAATAACCACAAATTCATCGCCACCCAGAATAGCCGGAAAATCATTCAGCCCCGTTTCCTGACGCAAAATAGCGGAAACCGATCGCAACACATAATCGCCCGCTTCGCGCCCGAACAGATCATTCACCATTTTCAGATCGTCCACGCCCAGCACCATCAGACAGGCCAGGTCATGTTTAGAACGTTCAAATTCCAGCATCAGTCGCCGGTCAAGTAACCTTCTGTTGGGCAAACCGAGAAAAGGATCCATCAGCGCCGATTTCTCCAGCTCATGCTGTTTATCACGCAGCTTTCTTGAGATGGAATAATTGGCTGCGCTGAACGCAATAATGTAAATCGTCGAAAGAGGCAATGTCAGCCATAACGTCCGGTCAGTGACGGTGGTATAGAAGGTCATCCCGGTGAACGGCCAGCAAACAATAAATCCGATGCAGTAAAACAGCGCAGCGCGGCGCAGTAACTGCCAGCCTCCGGCAGAGAACCGGTCAGCAATGAGAATTGAGGTGATCACCGCCGAGGGCAGCAAACAAATCCCCATCTGCGCCACCCACGCACCACCGGCAATCGCATCAAACGCCAGATTTCGAAATTCAGCCTGATTGGGATGTTTAGACCGCTGGGAAATCATCATCGCGACATGTGGCCAGACAAAGGCATTCAGCGTCAGCAAAGAGATCGCAATCCAGGAAGCCCCCCTTTCCAGAAGAACGGAAAGGATCGGCAAAAAGCACAGGAACGTGCCCAGCATGCGCATAAAGTACATTCGGCGTAAGAAGCGATCTGAACGCTCGCGAACAAGGCTTTCACCGGGAGAATAATATGGCATACCTGAAGCGACTCTTAAGTTGATGTCTATTTATAGTAGTCGAGTTGCTTATGAGAGAGCTATAGAAAGCATGGGTTTCAATAGCCCGAACAGCGGGGTTTTTAGGCGTAAATCGGAGGGATTAATCGTTAATGCGCGAATTTAGGTTAAACAACGAAATCCTGACCAGTATTACCGGACAGGATTTGAGTGAACGCAGCCAAAAAACTGTGTCCTGAGGCAGGGTGGAAAATTATTTTGAGTACTGAGCGTCAGTCACTTTTTCCAGCCACTCAACCGGGCTGCCGTTCAGAGATTCGGCAATCGCGATGTGAGTCATGGCATTTTCAGGAGTAGCACCGTGCCAGTGTTTTACGCCTTCCGGGATCCACACGATATCGCCGACATTCATCTCACGGATTTCACCGCCTTCTTCCTGTAACCAGCCGCGCCCCTGCGTGATAATCAGCGTCTGACCCAGCGGATGCGTATGCCATGCGGTACGCGCACCCGGCTCGAAAGTTACTGTTGCACCGCCGACGCGGGCGGATTCTGTGCCGCTGAAAGGCGAATCGATACGCACCTTACCGGTGAAATAATTCTCCGGCCCTTTTTGTGAAGGCACAGAACCGCTTTTGGTGATTTTCATTTTATCAGTCATTTCATTCTCCGCTTCGGCACAGACTGTCGCTGGCCGTTTGATTGTCAGATAACAATATCGCCCTTAGCAGGCAGCCACCAGAGGGCTAATCAGAATGGCGTTATGAATTTTATTCATGAATGACTTACGTTAAACCTCACAGGGAGGACTTTGCTTCTTTTAGAAAAAAATAAACGCGGAGATAATCAGAGCAAGCGCTTAATAACGTGAAGGAATACGGTTAATCGTTTTTAAAATGCCTTTTTCCATAGCGATGTAACCCCCGGTTTTCAGTTGCGCGAGAATTTTCATGATGGTACTTCGCGAAAGGAAGGTACGGTTCATCACATAGGAGACAACGGTGATATTATTCCTGACCTCCTCCGTTTCATACATCAGCTCATACAGCTGATAACAAATAATTTCATACGAGGACAGCGCAGAAATCTTGGCGCAGTGATCATAAACCCGTGTGGCGGTATAAATTAATAACTGCGCCAGACTGCGCCATAAATTGTTTGCCGATACAATCTGATTCGCCAGCTCGACAGGCAGTACACTGACCTGCGAATGTTCATGGATGCGGATAAAAAGATAATCAGGATCAGTATATTGGGTACTTATTCCAAATACATACGGCGCGGATTCAGAATTTAATACCATGCCATCGATTTTACGGTGCAGCATCACGTTGCCGCTGTGTAATAAGAAGCAATTCTTTTGTTTATCAGCGGAATAACTCAGTGAGTCCCTGACATTCGTTTCGAGAATGTGTGAGACCGGAGAAAGATGTTCGATTAACATTTCAATTTCTTTCAGGGGCTTTTTGTCTCTGATACTGCAATTATCTGTAAAAAAAGGCTTTATATCTCGTTGCACGTGATTCCCTCCACGAATTTCCAGTACTACCAGGACTTTTCTAGCGCAGGGATTATGCGAAAACCCGTTAAATTATAAAGTTATTTGTGGGTGTAAAATTACACTCATAAATATCTTGTATAGATACTCACACTTCAATCAAAATCGCCGCCAGCAACCGCAGCCATAAGTATTTCCGTATCGGTTTATATCTTAGCGTTTTAGTAAGTTATTTAACTTTCAGCGGAGATTGCTTATGGCTGCCGGCACTGCAAAAAAAACATAACACATCATGGATACTTTGAATTTCAAAGTGATGGGATTTATTTACCCTAAATCCAGCACTTTATTTTCTTAGTCAGATTCATTCATTTAAAGGAATTATTATGAAAAAGAATTTAATCAGTCTCGCTGTTATTACTACCGCTATTTTTTGGGGTGCTTCAGCGATGGCGGCAGGCGGTCAGGTGAACTTTACGGGTGAAATTATCGATGCCGGTTGCGACATCGTGAATACCCCAAGCTCTCCGCTGAATGTCGTCATGGGTCAGGTGGCAAAAAGTGAATTTACCGGGGCTGGTTCTACCGCTGCACCGACCAAATTCACCCTGGTGCTGACCAACTGCCCGGCAACTGTCTCTACGGCAAAGATTAAATTTGACGGTTCCAGTGTGAATGGCGATACC
Source organism: Rahnella sp. AN3-3W3 (assembly GCF_003263545.1). Classification (NCBI taxonomy): domain Bacteria; kingdom Pseudomonadati; phylum Pseudomonadota; class Gammaproteobacteria; order Enterobacterales; family Yersiniaceae; genus Rahnella; species Rahnella sp. AN3-3W3. The sequence goes on along the minus strand of NZ_JYDG01000013.1, from coordinate 183,397 downwards.
AGCCTGCTCGCACTGACTCAGCAAGCAGGCGTAGCGCAAAACGTGGCGATTCAGCTGACCGATGACACCAATACTCTGGTGCCACTGTTCACTGAAACCAAAGCGTATCCGCTGACCAGCACCCAGGACAACAATCTGGAGTTCATAGCACGTTACATCGCTACGTCCGACACTGTTAACCCGGGCCCTGCTAACTCCGTCGCGAATTTCTCTGTGATTTACAACTGATCCTTCGTCGCCCTTCACCGGGCGACTGAGTTTTATTCCTGGCCGTCAGACACTGCCGGCCAGTATTTCTACGTTATCGGAAATACATTATGAAAATGTTCCCATGCACATTACTGGCCGTGACGCTGGTATGCGCCACATCCGCACAGGCCGGGGTTGTCGTCGGCGGCACGCGTCTGATCTATGACGGTGGCAAGAAGGAGTCTTCACTGAGCGTCAGTAATCCGGACAAAAAACCTTACCTGATCCAGACCTGGGTAGAGGCCGCCGGAACGGGCGCTGAGAAAGCTCCTTTTATGGTCACACCGCCGCTGTTCCGCCTCAACAGCGGACAACAGACCGTGCTTCGCGTCGTTCAGGCCGGTGGCAATCTGCCGTCTGACAAAGAATCCCTGTACTGGATGAATATCAAATCCATTCCTGCGGCGGAAAGTAATGATCATCAAAACACATTACAGATTGCGGTGAAAACCCGCATCAAGCTGATTTACCGGCCAAAAGGCGTGACGGGGGTACCGGAATCCGTGACCGGAAAGCTTCACTGGCAGCGCAACGGGAATACCTTGCAGGTGAGCAATCCGACGCCGTTTTACATGAACTTTATGCAGGTGACAGTGGGCGAAAAAGACGTGAAGGATGTGACGTTCGTCGCCCCCGGTGGCACTGCCAGTTTCTCCCTGCCCGCTGGCGCGAATGCAGGTAGCGTCAGCTGGAAAATCATCAGTGATTACGGCGGTATCGGGGATGAACATACCGCTGCCCTGTAATTCACTTTTGCAAAACCCGTCAGCACAAAACACCTGCGCCCAAACATACATATGAAGCCAGAAGGCGGCGTTATCAGCCCTTCCGGCAGGGGAATACACGGATGAATCGCCACAAACAACAGGGAAAGTCCCCATTTTCTCAGCTTTTGAACAGCCTCGCCTGTCTGATCGCCAGCCAGCTGGCCCTTTACGCTGGGACCTCTTTCGCCGTTCAGGCAGGTGAGACCTTTAACCCGGCATTGCTTGAGATTGAAAGCCCGGGTCAGGGCAGCACCGACCTGTCGGTATTTGAAACAAACTCAGGTCAGTTGCCCGGTACCTATCGCGTTGATATTTATCTCAACAATGAATTGCAGGATACCCGGGACGTGGAGTTCCATACGCAGAAAATGGCCGACGGCTCCACGGTTCTGGCGCCCTGCCTGACCCTCGCACAACTGGAAGACATGGGCATCAAAACGCCGCTGTTTCCTGAGCTGGGCAACGCGCAGACGCCCTGCGCCAATCTGGATGCCATCCCGCAGGGGACAGCCGAATTTCGCTTCAGTGCGCAGCAGCTGTTACTCAGCGTACCGCAGGCGGCGATAACGCAGAAAGCCCGCGGAAATGTACCAGAAACTCAGTGGGATAACGGCATCACTGCCGCGTTGCTCAACTACAACCTGAGCGGCGCGGACAATTCTGCCCGCAGCCACACCGGCACCAACAGCAGTACGCAATACGCCAATTTGCGCCCCGGTCTGAATATCGGCCCGTGGCGGCTGCGTAATTACACCACCTGGGAGCATGACGGCAGCGGCAAAGATAAATGGGATACCGTTTATACCTACGCCACGCGCAGCATTATTTCGCTGAAAAGTCAGATGACGATCGGGGACAGTTCTTCGCCCGCTGACATCTTTGACAGCGTGCCGTTTCGCGGCGTGCAGCTGGCATCCGACGATGACATGCTGCCGGAAAGTATGAAGGGATATGCGCCGGTGGTGCGGGGTATTGCGCGCACCAATGCGCAGGTCATCGTGCGCCAGAACGGCTACGTCATCTACCAAAGTTACGTTTCGCCCGGGGCATTTGAAATCGCGGATATGTTCCCGACCGGTGGCTCCGGCGATTTATACGTGACCATTAAAGAAGCCGATGGCAGCGAGCAGTTGCTGGTGGTGCCCTTCGCCTCATTGCCGGTGTTACAACGTGAAGGCCGCCTGAAATACAGTCTGACCGGCGGACAATATCGCGCGTATGACAACAATGTTGACGCGACACCTTTTGGTCAGGGGACGGCTATTTATGGTCTGCCTCATGGTCTGACGGCCTACGGTGGCAGCCAGTTCTCCAGTCATTATCAGTCGGTGACGCTGGGCATGGGCAAGAATCTGGGCGACTTCGGCGCCTTTTCCTCTGATCTGACGCACGCGTGGTCAGCGATGGAAAATCAGCCCCATGTCAACGGTCAGTCCCTGCGGGTGCGCTACAGCAAAAACATCGTACAGACCGGCACTAACTTCGCGATTGCAGGTTACCGTTACTCCACTGACGGTTATTACAACCTGCAGGAAGTGATGGATACCTGGCGGGATCAGAATGCTGAACTGCCTGCCGGACGACGCCGTAACCGCAGCGAAATGACCATGAGTCAAAACCTGTGGCAGGGTGCCGGGTCGTTTTCCCTGAGCTGGATTAGCGAGAATTACTGGAACAGCGGGCGTTCAATGCGCTCGGTCGGGGTCGGCTACAACAACAGCTGGCGCGGGATCAGTTACGGGCTCAATTACAGCTATAACGAAAATGCCAGCAGCAACAGTCACGATGGCACCAACGGGAAACGTGTTTACGACCGGGATCAAATCATCGGTTTCAACATCAGCGTGCCGCTGAGTTTATTCGATGCCCCGGTGTACGCCACTTACAGCTATAACACCAGCAAACAAGGAAATACCACGCATACCGTCGGGCTCAACGGTTCGGCGCTTGCTGCCAATAACCTTAACTGGAATGTGCAGGAAGGCTATGGCAGTCAGGGCACGGGAAACAGCGACAATATGAACGCCGATTACCGGGGTACCTACGGCGAAATGACTGCGGGTTATGCCTATGACCAGAACAGTCGCCGCCTGAACTATGGCGTTCAGGGCGGCATTTTGGCTCATGAAAACGGCATCACGCTCGGTCAGCCGATGGGCGAAACCCTTGCGCTGGTTCAGGCTTCCGGTGCCAGCGGTGTCAGCATCAGCAATCAGCCTGGCGTAAAAACCGACTGGCGCGGTTATGCCATCGTTCCCTACAGCAGTCCGTACCGTAAGAATCTGGTGCAACTGGACACTGAAACATTGCCTGACGATGTTGAACTGCCACAGACCACGCAGACGGTGATCCCGACCCGCGGAGCGGTCGTGCGTGCCCGTTTTGCGGCAAGCGTGGGCCTGCGCATGATGATGACATTGCAGCGCCAGAATGGCTCACCGGTACCTTTCGGTGCCACGGTCAGTGATACGGCGCAGAAGACCGCGCAAGGCTTTATTGTCGGCGACGCCGGACAGGTCTATCTGACCGGCATGGCAGAAAGCGGTTCGCTGCTGGCGAAATGGGGAAACACCCCGGCGGAACAGTGTGCCGTGCATTACAGCCTGGCAAAACCAGCGACAGACTCGACAGGCGTTCAGGTGCTGAACGCGCAATGCAGGTAAGGGAAAGGATACCGATGATGAAAATAATCAAAAAAATAGTGATGCTGGCCGGTTTACTCGCCGGTCTGAGTTTTCTTTCACCCGCCGCGCTGGCGGCCAACACCGGTTGCACCAGCTCGCCAAATATTCCGGGTGTCGCAACGCTCGGTAGTATCGCGGTGGATGCCAGTTTACCCGTTGGATCGACCATTCCCGGCACGGAGAAAGTGTTCGCTTTTGCCGGTAACTGCGCGGCAATCAGCGGCGTCCCTCAGGGCGCGGTGATCATCACCTGTTATTACGGTAACGGGACAGAAATCAGCGGTATGCCCGGCGTTTATAATACCGGCGTCAGCGGCATTGGCATTACGCTGGTCAACTCAGCCGGACAACGTGTCGTGGGGGCGGGCACGAGCTGTGATACCCGCAACACGCCGCTGGGATATATTTCCAGTACGCCAGGAAAAACATTTTCTGTCAGCATGACTCTGGCGCTGGTTAAAACCTCTGCCACCATCGGCACCGGCTCGCTTAACCAGTCGCAGACTAAATTCGGTATCGGCATGTATAACACCGGCTGGGGTCTGGGCAGTTCAACCGACAGCTCCGTTTCTTACGCGGGGAATATTATCTATCGCAGCGTTTCCTGTTCAACGGGAAGTACTGTCCCCGTTCCGCTGGGCGATATCCCGGTGAATGCTTTTACCGGTCCGGGTTCTACCGCAGGCGACAGAAACTTCTTCATTCCGGTGACCTGCGATAATCCGGTCAATATCACAGTGAGCATGAGTTCCCCTGCCTATGCGTCTAAACCTGACGGCGTGATGGCTATCACCAGCGGCACCAACAATGCGACAGGCATCGGTGTACAAATGCTTTTCAATAATATGCCGGTGACGTTTGATAGTTATTTTCAGGCTGGCGCTGTTTCAAATTCAGGTGGCACGCTGAACGCGGCATTCACTGCCCGCTATTATCAGGTCTCAGATACGGTGATCCCGGGACAAGCCAATGCCTCCGCCACTGTCACACTGGCGTATCAATAATGAAAATGAACCTGCAAAGATTTAAAATCTTATTCGCATCCGGCTGCGCATTACCCGTAATTCTGTTTTCAAATCAGGTAAGGGCTACCGATCTCGTGAATATCAACGTCACGGGGAATATCGTTGCCGCGCCCTGCTCCGTCGATACCGGTTCGGTCAGCCGGACAGTAAACTTCGGGCAATTACTCGGAACAGATTTACGTACTGCGGGTGCCGCTTCGGACTGGAAGCCCTTTCAGGTCAGACTGAACAATTGTCCCGCGACCACCGTCAGTGCAACCGCCACCTTTAGCGGCGCAGTGTATCCGGGCGACCCGACACTCTTTCTTAACAGCGGTTCTGCCGCCAATGTGGCGATTCAGGTGGTGGATGACGCCACAAAATCCAGCGTAAAAGGCAGCGGCAGTACAATGACGGTCGGTATTGATCCGGTTCAGCACAACGCCATTTTCGCCCTGGCCGGACGGGTTATCGCCCCCGCGGGCAGTGCCGGTTCGGGGGATATTAACAGCGTGATGCTCATGACGTTTACTTATCAGTAACGTTTAAATCCACTGGCGCAGTGGTGCCCGACCTGCAGAGAATTGTGCTAAATTTAAAAGAATTCTCTGTCACCCTGGCACTTGCAATGAAAGACCCTACGACGCTGAAAAGTGAACACGATACAAGCCTGCTCTATGCGACGGCTGCACTGTTTGAGAAACTCAGCCCGTATCTGGAATTCAATATAGTTCCTGCGCAGACGCGCTTTGATTTATTCAAAAACGGTACGTCATATTGTTATTTCGTCCGCAATGGCTGGTTCAGCATTCATCACAGTGCCGATCCTGTTTTACTTGGCACATTACAGTTACCGGGCATTATCGGTATAGGCGGAGCGATACCGGAATCAGCGGGTTTATATATTGAATCGAAGGTAGAATCAGAAGTGGCGATGACTACCGTTCCAGAAATGCACGCGTTAATTAATGAGCTTGATTTATGGGAGATGTTATCCAAACATATTTTCAGAATGACCGGCAGTATATTCACCAAAGGTGTATTGCTTACCGGTAATTCATCTTATGAAATCATTCGTTTTCATCTGATTGAACTGATGAATGAACCTGAGGAAATTCGTAATATTACCGTCGCCGTAACCTATGTTCAGCAAAAGACACGTCTTTCCCGCAGTACTATCATGAAAATGCTCGCCCAGTTAAAACAAGGGGGCTATGTCACCCTGGAAAACGGCATTCTCAAAAAAGTACATAAACTGCCCCTGAAATACTGAACACTCAGTCAGCCCCTCTGCGCATTATCACGGATTATCCGGCACGGGTTGCCACAGGCGACTGCGCCCGCAGGTACAGAGCGGGTCACCACACTGCCAGCACCAACCGTGCAACCATCACCCAGCGTCACGCCAGGCAAAATTATGCAACCGCCGCCAATCCAGACATCATTCCCGATACTCACCGGCTGTGCGCTGCCAATATGTTCACGCCGCAGATCAATATCCAGCGGATGTTGTGCGGTATAAATCTGCACGTCAGGCCCGATGAAAACGTTATTTCCTATCGTGACCGGTGCGCAATCGAGCAGAACAAAATTGAAATTGATGAAAACATTATTGCCGAGCGTGGTATTGATACCGTAATCAATGCGCATGCCTTTTTCGAAATGAACATTGCTGCCCACCTCACTAAAAATCGTTCTTATCAGCGCATCTTTCTCAGGCGCCTGGCGGGCACTCAGCGCATTAAACTCATCCACTTTACCGCGGGTCTGATAACGAATTTCACGTAATTCCGCATCATTGATTTGGTAATCCAAACCTTGGATCATTTTTTCTAATTCACGCATTAGCTGCTCCCTGAAAGTATTCAGCGATTACGATAACCGAAAGTTTCCAGCAGAGTAAGAGCAGGAAAGGCGCATCTATACACCATCCTGCTGCGCCGGATTTTTTGTGATCGGGATCACCAGGGACAAATGAGCCTTATCGAAGGGAAAATTTTTTACTTTTCAGTTTGCACTGAGTCCGGTCTGGCGTCAGGATTTACCCTGATTTCCCATTGGCAGTGATAAAGGCTTATCGATAATGACGACTCAGACACCTAACACACCGGTTGCGGCAGGGACAATTTTTAGCGCCGCCGGTCTGCAATTTCTGAATAAACTCGCGCAGAACAACACCCGGGACTGGTTTAAGGCTAATCAGGACGAATACGAGAACACGCTGAGAACGCCAGCGCTGCACTTTATCGAACAGATGCAGCCTGAGATTGTCGCCATTTCTCCGAGGCTGACTGCCGTCGCTAAGAAAGTCGGTGGCAGCCTGATGCGCCCGCAGCGCGACAGCCGGTTCAGCAAAGATAAAACGCCTTACAAAACCAATGTCGGCATTCAGTTTCGTCATTTTCAAGGCAAAGACGTCCATGCTCCCGGCCTCTATCTGCACATCGCCGAAGACGGTTGTTTTATTGCAGCGGGGATCTGGCATCCGGAATCGAAAGCCTTAAACGCCATCCGGGCGTGCATTGACGAGAACCCGAATGCCTATCAAAAAGCCCTTAAGACATTGCACGATAACGGGTTTGCAATGGATGGCGACAGCCTGATCCGTCCGCCAAGAGGCTACGACAATAACCACCCGCTGTTAGCTGAATTAAAACGCAAAGATTATATCGCGATCAAAAATATCGCCTTTGAAGACTTGTGCAGGCCAGATGTTGTCGATTTTTGTGCAGAACAGTTCAGGCATTGTGCGCCACTGATGGCCTATTTATGTTTTGCGCTGGAACTCGATTTCTAAGGCAGTATTTCTAAGCCAGCAGGAAATGGCGTGATGCGTTCCGGAGACTTTTTCTGTCCTCGCAGTGAGGCCTTCGTGAAGGCTTCCGGTGATGACCTGTCGCTGGTATAAAGTAATCAACCGATACTGAAATGTGACCAGAAGGGAATTTGGTGTGACCGGACGCATTGATTACCAGATTGAAAAATACCATTTTTCTGAAGCGGCAGAATCCCCTCGCCTTATCCAGCAATGGAAAGATGTGATTGCCGAATGTCAGGAAAATAAGGCGGGCGCCGCAGAGCGCCTGCGTATCGCCCTGCTCAATGTGGACTATGTCACCAGCTTTGAGCTGCCTTTCCGGCTTTTGCTTACCCGCGCGCCCCAGCTCATTGACAGCGTACGCGATGAATTGCAACTCAGTCAGAAAAATGTCCTGTTTAATGGCAAACGCTTCGGCTGCGTCTACAGCCTCAAAATGGATCTGGGCGGGATACCCGATGAGTTTCAATACCGTCTTACGACCCGTATCCGGCGCATCGATGCGACAGGAACAACGGAAGCCACTTACAGGGAAATAGCGCAACAAACCAAAGTGCCACGCGATCGTCTCCGGTTAGCACTGGAAGCAAGGCTGGAGGTCAATCCGCTGGACGGACTGTTCTGGTTCGGACTTCAGCGTATTGCGGCTGATGTTTTACGGCTGAGAAAAACGGGAATGGCGATAGCAACGTCTGAAGTCGAGGTATTTGATACGCTGACCGGGACGACAAGGCGCATTCCGGCGTACAGGCTGAAGGCGTAGTTATGCAGTCAACACTATGAATTTTAAACATTTAATCTATCTGTTGCTGATAGCCGCAGCGGCTGGCAGCGCCTGTATCCCCCACCCTTTTGTGATGTGGTTCTTAATCGTCAATCTGCTGACGCTGGTCTTTTACGGTGTGGACAAACGAGCAGCCTGTCACTCGACGAGCAGAGTTCCTGAATTCACCTTGCTGCTGCTTGGTTTTGCCGGTGGCTGGATTGGAGCGATTATTGGCCAGCAGCTTTTTCGACATAAAACGAAAAAACAGCCTTTTAAAACCTGGTTCGCCATCAGTGTGATAGTGAATCTGGTGGTTGTGGCAGGTGTGAGCTGGCTGATGAAGGATTTATTTCTTTGAAATGGTACGCCCTACAGGGCTCGAACCTGTGACCTACGGCTTAGAAGGCCGTTGCTCTATCCAACTGAGCTAAGGGCGCATTGCTTGTCCCTTTCGGGAGCGTTGCGGGTTCGGATTATACGGGCAGACCGGGACGAGTCAATGGCTTTCGAACTCTCTGCTTAATGCCTGAACAATTTGCAGATATTCCCGGACCGCCTTGCAACGTTATGTGACGGGTGTTGGCTATTTTTCAGATTTCAGCGCGGCCGCGATAACGCGGGCGGAAGCGTGATACGCCACACCTTCGTAAGCGGTCAGTTCCGGTTGCAGCGTTTGCACAATACCTTTTTTGCCGATGACCGCGGGCTGGCCGATATAAACACCCAGTTCTTCGTCCCAGGCCGAAACCGGCCAGACGCTGTGCGCATCGGACAAAATCGCATCCACCAGTCGCGCCGTCGCGGTGGCGATACCAAAACTGGTCCAGCCCTTTCCTTGCAGGATTTCCCAGCCACCGCCGCGCACGGCATCGTTCATTTTTGCCCAGTCGACGTCACGATCGCCCGCCAGTTCTGCCACAGGACGGCCGCCGAGTGTCACGGTGCTCCAGGCGACAAACTGCGATTCGCCGTGTTCCCCCATGACATAGCCGGTCACGCTTTTCGGATCGATGCCAAAGAACTCGCCGACCACGCGTTTCATGCGCGCGGTATCCAGTGACGTGCCGGTGCCAAACACCTGCGTGTCCGGGAATCCGCTGGTTTGTTGAATAATTTGCGTAATGACATCGCACGGGTTAGTGATGTTCAGGATAACGCCGCCGAAACCGCTGGCAATCACGCGCGGGATAACTTCACGCACGGCGGCGCGGGTCTCAGCGAGTTCTTCCAGACGATCTTCACGCAGTAAGGTTTTCGGGCCGACGGCGATAACTAAAACGTCGGCATCACCCAGTTCGCTATAATCGTTGGCGATGACCTGCACGCGTGAAGTGGTCAGCGACGCCATATCACGCAACTCCAGCGACTGACTGGCCGCTTTAGGTTCGTTCTCATCGAGCAAGACAATCACGTCACACAACCCCTGCGTGACCAGAGAGAATGCAACATCAGCGCCCACATGACCGGCACCGATGATCCCCACTTTGCGTGTCATTTGTTTCTTTCCTTATGATTTAAAAAGAGTCATATCTAAAATAGACACTTTTTTCGCCACTGTCTCAGGTTAAATTCTCACCCGTAATTCTGACCCGTTTAAACAAGTTATTCGCATTCAACGCCTGACAGCGCCCGCCGCTTCTGACAAAATAGGCGCATCCCCCTGCATTTATTAATTGATGGATTTATTCCCTGATGGCAGCAAAGATTATTGACGGTAAAACGATTGCGCAGCAAGTCAGAAGCGAAGTTGCGGCGCGTGTTCAACAACGACTGGCCGAAGGAAAACGTGCGCCGGGTCTGGCTGTGGTGCTGGTAGGTGAAAACCCGGCATCGCAGATTTATGTCGCCAGCAAGCGCCGTTCGTGTGAAGAGGTCGGGTTCATCTCGCGGTCTTACGATTTGCCTGCAACCACTACCGAAGGCGAGTTGCTGGATCTGATTGAAAAGCTCAATAACGACAGCGAAATCGACGGCATTCTGGTGCAACTTCCTCTGCCCGCCGGTATCGATAACATTAAAGTGCTGGAACGCATTCATCCGGACAAAGACGTCGACGGTTTCCATCCGTATAACGTTGGCCGTCTGTGCCAGCGCGCGCCAACGCTCCGCCCTTGTACGCCGCGTGGCATCGTGACGCTGCTCGAGCGTTACGGTATCGATACCTTCGGTCTGAACGCAGTGGTGATCGGCGCTTCCAACATTGTTGGCCGTCCGATGAGCATGGAATTACTGTTGGCCGGTTGCACCACCACCGTTACGCACCGTTTCACCAAAAATTTGCGACATCATGTTGAGAATGCCGATCTGGTGGTGGTTGCGGTCGGTAAACCGGGCTTTATTCCCGGCGAATGGATTAAACCGGGCGCGATTGTCATTGATGTCGGTATTAACCGCCTGGAAAGTGGTAAAGTTGTCGGCGATGTGGAATATGATGCCGCCGCTGAGCGCGCTTCCTTTATCACACCGGTGCCGGGCGGCGTTGGCCCGATGACGGTCGCGACGCTGATTCAGAATACCTTGCAAGCGTGCGAGGAATATCACGACATCAGCGCCAGTAAGCCTTAAACAATTCGCACTACACAAAAAGTCAGGAACACATGGAAACTTTCTTTCTCGAAAAACACCCGCACGTAGAACTGTGCGACCTGCTCAAATTTATGGGCTGGTGTGACAGTGGCGGTACTGCGAAAGCAGTGATTGCTGAAGGCCAGGTTATGGTCAACGGCAAAGTCGAAACCCGTAAGCGCTGCAAAATCGTTGCTGATATGAACGTTGAGTTCGCCAGCAACAAAGTCGTGGTGAAAGCGTCCGAATAAACTTTCCGGCGACGTAACACTGCAAAAGAAAAAGCCCTGCAAGCGAAAGCTCACAGGGCATTTTTTTATTCTCAGTTTGTGACGGGGTTACGGTTGAGTCACCCAAAGTACCGGCCATTCTCCGCCGCTGCTGTACCCGTCGCAGCTGGGTTCAGAAGCAAACGCCGCCAGACGGAACGCTTTACCATCAAATATCCAGCGCGATGAAACACCACAATCCCCGATACCCCGCCCTTTGTCATAGGTCGAAAGCGTGCCGGTTTTAGGATCGAAATCTGCATTGATCAGCTCAGGTGATCCCTCATCCTCGCCCAGTTTAAACGGCATATTCAGCGCCAGATCGTCCATCTTATAAGGCGCCTGCCGGTTCACCAGAAAACCCAGCGCGAAGAGATTATACGCACCCATATCGCAATTGACGGTCATCAGGGCCTTGTCGCTGCTCAAGGCAAAAATATGCACTTCACGTTCAGAAGGATCCAGGCTGCAATCGTTATTCTCAATCGTGGTCGCCGCGTTTTGCGTGATGGCTGAGATTTCAGATTCGGTTAACGCCTGCGGTTCACTGAAATGCGGCAGAACCGGCGCGGAAGGGATCGGTGGTACGGTATTTACCGGTTTTGTGCCGCGGTTAGCCCACGCCGTTTTAGTACCGACGCGCCCCTGCTGGGCATCGATCGCCAGTAATGCGGCTTTTATGCCTTTCAGGGAAATCACCGGAGGCACCGGTTGTGCCGGATCCGCTTTACCCGCCAGCGAAATTGCGCTGCCTTCGCGAATGGCGGCGATAAAATCATTCACTACCAGACGATTATTTGTGGAAAGATGTTTTTTACTGACATCCCATTCACGGTGATTAAAGCTCAGGGTTTTGCCGTTCATTTGCAGGCGTCCGGCAACCGGCGCATCTGCACTTTGTTCATCGCTGTTACGCTGATAATCAATGCTGACGGAGGATTTTCCTTCCGGTCCGGCTTCACGACTGATTTTCATCACCAGTTCCTGGCCGTCCTGAGAATTGCGCGCGACACAGTGGTTAAGGTTGTCACAACTGACCTGCCAGTCGCTATAAATGGCCTGTAAAGGCTCAGCCTGCGTGCTAAAAGCCAGCAGCGTGCCCAGCAGGCATAAAGGGGCGGTTATCCATCTGCACATTATGAGTTTCAACTCTGTTTGGATTTATCTTTCTGATAATAGCGTAACACCCGGCAAGAGACTGCCAACAATGCTGCATTTTTTATTCGAAATAAGAAAGAGATACCCCGTCCGATCGGGCTTTTACAGAGGATAATTTTTCTCCGGATATGAAATCACGTAATGGTGACGTAACGAAACATTCAGTACACTGGCAAAGCCAATAACGAAAAATAATGGCGTAAAGGATGACTTTCATTTCTCCGGGAGATTCAGATGAAGTTATGGATTTGGCTGATAGCCGTGTTTTCACTGCCTGCGCTGGCTGAAGAGCCGCCGGTGGTGTACTCCGGCACGCTGGGTAAAACCAGCATTGTGCTCGAACTGGATTTAAATAAACCAGACGAAGTCACTGGCCGGTATTTCTATCAGAAATATCATTTAGATTTACCCCTCAACGGTGCGCTGGATGGTCAGGAACTGAAACTTCAGGAAGGTCTGGACGATTTTGACGATACGCCACGTCCTGAGCTGACCCTGACGAAAGATGAGAATGGCGGCTGGCAAGGTAACTGGACCAATCCGCAAGGAAAAACATTGCCGGTGAAACTGCAACCGGTGCAAATGCCCGCAGCAGCCACGGACGACGGCTACCTGAGCGCGCTTATTCATACCGATCCTTACGAGTATCTGCGGTTATCTGCGCTGCAACTCAAAGCGGGTAAAAACGAGAATTTCATGGGCTACCAGCTGCAATGGTGGACGGAGCCGCAGTCGAAAATCAGCTTCTTTGAAATCGTCTCAGGCTATCCGGAAACGGAAATACAGGCGATTAACCAGAAATTGCGTACCCGCTTGTGGCAGGAAGTCAGCGGCTGGCATGCCTGTATGCTGGGCGCAAGCCGGTTTGGTCAGGGTGAATATCAGCAGACCGTCACACCGGAATACCTGAGTGATGAAATCGTCAGTGTCAGCGTGTTTACCTCGTATGATTGTGGCGGTGCGCATCCTGATTTCGGCGAATCGCCGGTCAACCTCAATGCCAAAACCGCAGAAACACTGACGCTGGAAGATGTGGTATGGGTTGGCGAAGGCGCGCCTTTCCATTATCTGAATGCGGAAGACCGTACCCTGACGGGCAAAAATGACGTGGATTTTGATACGTTTGCGGATTATCGCGATAAGAAATGGGCACCGTGGCTGGTGAAGCAGCTGACGGCGGCGTATCCGGAGCAAATGAAAAAGCCGACCGAAGAAAGTGATGATGATTGTGATTACTCGGATACTTCTGTCTGGCAATTCCCGGCGTGGTATTTCACGAAGAAAGGACTGTATTTTGACCCGACGTTCGCCCGCGTTTTGCGTTCATGCGAAGGTCCTGAATGGTCGGTTCTGCCGTGGTCTGCGATGAAAGGTCACGCGGGTAGCGTCGCTATAAGTCAGGAACACTAAAAGACGAAAGGCACCGTCGGGTGCCTTTTTTATTGAAGCTCATTTCATTGAAGCTCATTTCATTGAAGTTCAGAGGCGGAAACGTTATGCCAGCCAGCCCTGAATTTGCGCATGTTGTAACAGCATAATGGTCTTGCCGTCTTTAATGCGGCCATCTTTGATCATCGCCAGTGCGTCGGTGAACGGCACTTCGAGCACATCGATATCTTCATCTTCCACACCGCCACCGGCGTTCTGACGCTGGGACTCATCGTATTCTGCGGCAAAAAAGTGAACAATCTCCGTCACACTTCCCGGCGACATATAGGCTTCAAACAGTTTATCTACCTTGCCCACCGCAAAACCGGTTTCCTCAATCGCTTCTTTACGGATGCAATCTTCAGGCGAATCGTTGTCGAGTAAACCGGCACAGGTTTCCAGCAGCATGCCGGTCGGATTTCCATTGACGTAGGTCGGCATACGAAACTGTTTGATCAGCAGGACGGTTTTTTTAGGCCGGTTATAAAGCAGGATTGTCGCCCCGTTTCCCCGGTCATACACTTCGCGGGACTGCGGCTGGCGTTCGCCGTTGCGCCTGATTAAGTCGTAGGTGTATTTGCGAAGAACATACCAGTTATCAGAGAGTAACTGGTTCCGGACGTTTTCGATTCTGGATGACTTGTCATGAGATGACATATTGCGTGCCCCCGCTCAGAAGTTGTGAGAGAAGCCAGACAGCATAGCCGGATTCATCGGCTGCCGCTACCGTCAACCGTGCTCAATCGCGGTCAGAAGTTGCTCGCTATGACGTTCAATCCATTGGGGATCTAACGGCCCCCAGCTCGAGAGCTGATAATAACCGTCATTGTTGCGCACGCCCTGCTGTATAAACTCCAGCCCGACGCCCATTCCGGGCAGAGCTTTCAGCACATCCTGCAAAGTGCGCCGTGGCCAGCCGGTGATTTCCATCAGCTTTGGCACATTCGGTTTTTGTTCATTCCTGATCAACCAGCAAAGATATAAACGACGGGCAAAGACGGAATTAATTAGCAAACTCATCTGGACAGCTCCTGCCGGGATGTCATAAAAATGAAGATAGCCAAAGAGTAGACTGTTTCAGCGAATATCGCTGAGAGATAACCCTGTGTACGGGGAGGATTTTTTACATTATCTCCTTTATTTCTCCACGTTTTATGCCATATGAACAGGTAAAGTGCTTAGGCGTAGAACACCACTCTAACACTCGCTCCGTCCCGCCGGGACAGTACCGCCTCTGAGACCTCTTCTGAAAAGACAATTTCTATGAAGACAATGCTCAGGGGATTTTTTTGTCAGATTACTGGCATTGTGTTTGTTTGCTGATGTTAGTCACTCACGCCAGAGTGACAACGAGGTTCCTGAAGCATGGCTAACTTTTTCATCGATCGCCCGATTTTTGCCTGGGTTTTAGCGATCATCATTTCCCTGACCGGCGCACTCGCGATCTATTTTCTTCCGGTTGAGCAGTATCCTGATCTGGCTCCGCCAAACGTCAGGATCTCTGCAACGTATCCAGGCGCATCAGCACAAACATTAGAAAATACCGTTACCCAGATTATCGAACAGAACATGACGGGCCTTGATAATCTGATGTACATGTCGTCACAAAGCAGTAACGATGGTAAGTCGCAGATAACCCTGAGCTTTACTGCCGGTACGGATCCGAACGAAGCGCTCCAGCAGGTACAAAACCAGTTGCAACAGGCGCTGAAACGTCTGCCACAGGACGTGCAGACGCAAGGCGTGACCGTCTCAAAAACCGGTGATACCAACCTGATGATGGTGGCGTTTGTTTCCACAGACGGCAGCATGGATAAGCAGGATATCGCCGATTATGTGGCGTCCAATATTCAGGATCCGCTGAGCCGCGTGCCCGGCGTCGGCAGCATTGATGCGTACGGTTCGCAGTACGCCATGCGTATCTGGCTCGACCCGGACAAGCTGAATAATTATCAACTGACTACCGCCGATGTGGTCACCGCGATTAAAGCGCAAAACAGTCAGGTGGCCGTCGGTCAGCTCGGCGGTGCGCCTTCTGTGGATTTTCAGGCGCTGAATGCCACCATTAACGCGCAGTCTCAGTTACAGACACCGGAACAGTTCCGCCAGATCACCTTGAAAGTGAATCAGGACGGTTCGCAGGTCAAACTTGGTGATGTCTCAACCATCGGTCTCGGCGCGGAAAACTACGCCCTGCTCAGCCGGTATAACGGACAGGCCGCATCCGGTATGGGTGTGAAACTGGCGTCCGGTGCCAACGAACTGCAAACGGACAAAGCCGTCCGTGCGCGCCTTGAAGAGCTTTCTCATTATTATCCGCACGGGCTGAAAGCCGAAATCGCCTACGAAACCACGCCATTCGTCAAAGCGGCGATCACCGACGTGGTGAAAACGCTGTTTGAAGCGATCGTGCTGGTGTTCCTGGTGATGTATCTGTTCCTGCAAAACTTCCGTGCCACGCTTATCCCGACCATTGCCGTGCCGGTGGTTCTGCTCGGAACCTTTGCTGTACTGCATCAGTTCGGTTACAGCATCAATACCCTGACGATGTTCGCGATGGTGCTCGCCATCGGCCTGCTGGTGGATGACGCCATCGTGGTGGTGGAAAACGTCGAGCGCGTGATGAGCGAAGAAGGCCTCAGCCCCAGAGAGGCGACGCGAAAATCGATGGGACAAATTCAGAGTGCGCTGGTCGGTATCACCATGGTGCTGTCGGCGGTGTTCGTGCCGATGGCCTTCTTCGGCGGCACCACCGGCGCAATTTACCGTCAGTTCTCCATCACGATTGTTTCCGCAATGGTGTTGTCAGTGTTCGTCGCCCTGACGCTGACACCGGCGCTGTGCTCCACCATTCTCAAGCCTATCGCGCAGGGACATCATCACGGTAAACGCGGCTTCTTCGGCTGGTTTAACCGGATGTTCGACCGCAATGCCCGCCGCTACGAAAACGGCGTGGCACGCGTGCTGCGTAACAGCGTGCGCTACATGCTCGGTTATGCGGCGCTGGTCGCCTTGCTGGCCGTCATGTTTATCAAACTGCCGACCTCATTCCTGCCGATGGAAGACCGCGGGGTATTCACCGTTCAGATCCAGTTGCCACCGGGTTCGACGTTGCAGCAGACGCAAAAAGTCGTTGAAAAGGTCGAGAAGTATTTCCTGCAAGAAGATAAGAAAGACGTGCTTTCGGTATTCTCGACCATCGGCGCAGGCCCCGGCGGTAACGGGCAGAACGTGGCCCGTATGTTCGTGCGACTGACGCCGTGGGATGCACGCACCGGTGAAGACGATTCTTCTTTTGCTCTGATTGAACGGGCGACCAAAGCGTTTAACAAGATAACCGAAGCCCGCGTTATCGCCAGCAGCCCGCCCGCCATCAACGGTCTCGGCAGCGCGACCGGCTTTGATATGGAACTTCAGGATCACGCCGGACTGGGTCACGCCGCGCTGATGGCAGCACGCGACCAGTTACTTGAAATGACGTCGAAAGACAGTAACCTGACCCGCGTTCGTCACAACGGTCTGGATGACAGTCCGCAATTGCAGATCGACATCGATCAGGTGAAAGCACAGGCGCTGGGCGTGGCGATCGCTGATATCAACAGCACGTTAAGTACCGCGTGGGGCTCGACCTACGTCAATGACTTCGTGGATCGTGGCCGCGTTAAGAAAGTCTATGTGCAGGCCGGAGCGCAATACCGCATGTTGCCGGACGATATCAACCGCTGGTATGTGCGAAATTCTGCCGGAACCATGGTGCCCTTCTCAGCTTTCGCTACCTCAAAATGGCTGACCGGTTCACCGCGTCTGGAACGTTACAACGGTTATTCCGCACTGGAAATTGTGGGTGAACCGGCAACGGGCATCAGCAGTGGTACGGCGATGGATGACATGGAAAAACTGGTCGCGAAATTGCCGGTAGGTATTGGCCTCGAATGGACAGGTCTGTCGTATCAGGAAAGGTTGTCAGGTTCGCAGGCTCCGGCGCTGTATGCCATTTCTCTGCTGGTGGTGTTCCTGTGTCTGGCCGCGTTGTATGAGAGCTGGTCCATTCCGTTCTCGGTGATGCTGGTCGTTCCGCTCGGCGTACTCGGCGCGGTGATTGCCACCTGGATGCGCGGGCTGGAAAACGATGTGTACTTCCAGGTCGGGATGCTGACCATCATCGGCCTGTCGGCGAAAAACGCTATTCTGATTGTCGAGTTTGCCAATGACCTGAATGTTCGCGGCAAGGAATTGCTGGAGGCCACGCTTGAAGCATCGAGAATGCGTCTGCGTCCGATACTGATGACGTCGCTGGCATTTGTGTTTGGTGTTCTGCCGATGGCGACCAGCATGGGCGCAGGTTCAGGCAGCCAGCACGCGGTCGGTACCGGCGTCATCGGCGGGATGATTTCCGCAACGATCCTGGCCATCTTCTTCGTGCCGCTGTTCTTTGTGCTGATCCGCCGCCGGTTTCCCGGAAAAACCGCGCATCCCGTGATTGCCGATATCGCTGAGACAGTGCCCGCAGATCACAAATAACGGCGCTGAATTTCAGGCAACAAAAAAGGCGTTAATGTGAATTAACGCCTTTTTTATTAAGGATTTACTGGCTGTGAGAATCGTCGCTAAATCGGACGTAATGGTCTTCAAGAACAAACGTTTTTTATAATGACGTACTGCACTGAGAATAAATCTTTTCTTTGCTTTAACGGTAACGATGCGGGCAATTACGCTTTCAACATACGGTCGATAAAGTCTTTCCAGTGGCCTAACTCTTGCTCTAACATTTTACTCCCCTTGATTGGACGGACGGATTATACGTCTATTTTTTGACCATGTAAAAAGGCCTTCATTATTTTTTAAGCGCGATCACAATCCCGCCCCGTCTGGATCCTGCAGCCGTTTTGCCTCATTATGTGTCCCATCCTTACGTCCGTTTTTATGCGGGTAAAAAGTTCTTATTTTACTGACAGGTTACGTTTTTCTATGGCAACGACTTCCGCTCCAACCTCTTTTATTCTCTACGGCATAAAAAATTGCGATACCGTGAAAAAAGCCCGCCGCTGGCTGGAAGAAAACGGGGTTGAATACCAGTTTCATGATTATCGTGTCGAAGGGCTGGATGATGCGTTGTTGCAGAACCTGCTGGATAAGCAAGGCTGGGAAGCCATGCTCAATACGCGCGGAACGACCTGGCGCAAACTTGATGAAGCCACGCGCGCAGCCTGTGATAACGAAGCCAGCGCCAAAGCGGTGATGCTCGAACAGCCTGCGGTGATCAAACGTCCATTTTTGCTGGCCGCCGATGGTCAGTCCCTGCTGGGATTCAAACCAGAAACCTATCAGCAATTTCTCGCACAGGTGAAGTAACATGAGTTGTCCGGTTCTCGATTTAGCCCAACAGTTAATCCGCCGCCCTTCCCTCAGCCCGGATGACGCTGGCTGTCAGGAAATTATGATTGCCCGCCTCGAAGCCGCTGGCTTTCACGTGGAACCCATGCATTTTGGCGATACCCTGAATTTCTGGGCCACACGCGGCGAAGGTAAAACGCTGGCCTTTGCCGGTCATACCGATGTCGTGCCGACCGGCGATCACAAGCTGTGGGTGACCGGTCCGTTCGAGCCTACGCTGCGCGACGGCATGTTGTACGGGCGCGGTGCGGCAGATATGAAAGGTTCGCTGGCGGCGATGGTGGTCGCGGCGGAACGTTTCGTTGCCGCAAACCCGAATCATCAGGGTCGTCTGGCGTTTCTTATCACCTCAGATGAAGAAGCCAGCGCCGTCAACGGCACCGTAAAAGTGGTCAACGCGCTGATGGAACGCAATGAGCGCCTCGATTACTGCTTAGTCGGCGAGCCTTCCAGCACCACGCGCGTCGGCGATATTGTGAAAAATGGCCGCCGCGGTTCGATGACCGCTAATCTTCACGTACACGGCGTTCAGGGACATGTCGCCTATCCGCATCTGGCGGACAATCCGGTGCATCGCGCCATGCCTGCGCTGAATGAACTGGTCGCCACCGTGTGGGATAACGGCAACGAATTCTTCCCGCCGACCAGCATGCAGATCGCCAATATTAACGCCGGTACCGGCAGCAACAACGTGATCCCTGGCGAGCTGTATGTGCAGTTCAATTTCCGTTTCAGCACCGAACTGACTGACGCCATCATCAAACAACGCGTGGCAGAACTGCTGGACAGGCATAACCTGCAATACACCCTGAACTGGGTGGTTTCCGGTCAGCCGTTCCTGACTTCACGCGGTGCGCTGGTCGATGCGGTGGTTAACGCCGTGCGTCACTACAGTGAAATCACGCCGGAACTGCAAACCACCGGCGGCACCTCTGACGGGCGTTTCATCGCGCTGATGGGCGCGCAGGTGGTCGAACTCGGGCCGGTCAACGCCACCATCCACAAAATTAATGAATGCGTCCACGCGGCAGATTTACAAGTTCTGAGCCGTATGTATCAGCGCATCATGGAACAGTTAGTCGCATGATCAGCCATGAAATGCTGACCGGCCGCTCCGCTGAGCATCTGGTGACGCTGGGCGAAGGCCCGCACCGGTTGCAGAAAGAGGCAGCGCAGGCATTTGAAAAAATGCGCCAGGCCGCCAGTGTTGCCGGTTTTGATCTGCAACCGGCCAGCACTTTTCGTGATTTCAGTCGCCAGCTGGCGATCTGGAATGGCAAATTTCGCGGCGAGCGACCAGTATTAGATAAGAACAGCCAGCCGGTGGATATCAGTGAGTTAACCACAGCGGAACGTTGTGAGCTGATTTTACGCTGGTCGGCGCTGCCGGGTGCCAGCCGCCATCACTGGGGCAGTGATCTGGATGTGTACGATCCTTCTCTGTTACCGGCTGATAAAAAGTTGCAGCTGGAGCCATGGGAATACGAAGAAGGCGGTTATTTTTATCCGCTGAATCAGTGGCTTTCAGCACATATGGCGGAATTTGGTTTTTATCGACCGTACGCAGAAGATACCGGTGGTGTCGCCGTTGAACCCTGGCATCTGAGTTACCGTCCGCTGGCGCAGGAGTGCGAGAAATTGCTTACACCGCACGTTCTCATCAGCGCCTGGACAGGACAGGAAGTGGCCGCCGCAGACTGGTTAGCCGGTCAGATGACGGAAATATTTCCGCGATTTATCGCCCTCTCACCCCTTAAAGGAGCACACCATGGAGTGGCTTAAAGATTACTGGTGGATCGTTCTGATCATACTGGTCGGGATGTTAATCAGCGGGATCAAAGAGCTGAACCGCGTGGATGTTAAGAAGTTTTTGAAAGACAAACCGGAGATCCCACCGCACCGCGACAACAATGCGGAATGGGATAAAGATGACGAGTGGCCGAAGAAAAAGTAATTTCTATCCGGTAGCCCCTCATCTTTAATCAATATTAGTCGGCGGATAATCTAGCGATTCTCCGCCGATTGACTTTCTCCCCTGCCGGTAACATGCAACGTGAAACCGATGCACGGAGAGAACACGTCCTTTGCAAACACTACCTATTTCCCACCCTGTTCAGGCTGCGTCTGAGCATTTCGACGCCACGCAATTTCTGGGACTGGCTCCGTTTTTACGTATGAGCATCGCCGGTGATGAGTGTACTGACATCGCACAGGAGCTGGTGACCCGCGCGCAGCAAAACCCTGATGACGCCGTGCTGTGGATGAACCTGTCCACCGTCATGTTGTGCCTGCAGCGCACCGATCTCGGGCTGACTATTCAGGATCAGGCGCTGGCTATGCAGCAGGTTTATACCCTGAATGCCGCACAACAACCGGCGAAAATGCGCCTGCTGATGCTGATGGTTCCCGGCACGTTATCGGCCAATGTGCCGCTGGATTGCCTGCTGGAAAACAGCGATATCGAGCTGATTTACTACTACATCACGCCCGAAGCGCCGTTTGAAGCGCCGATCCCTGAGCATGATGTGCTGATGGTCGCCATCAGCGCCACCACTGAAAACCTGTTCCTGTTACAGCAGCTGGAAAGTATCACCCGCCAGTGGCCGGTGCCGGTCATCAATGCGCCGCAACATATTCCTAATTCCGAGCGTCATAACGCCAGCACGTTGTTGCAAAATCAACCGGGATTAACCATTGCGCAGGCGCATCTGGTGACATTCTCGGCTTTATCTGCGGTAGCGGAAGGCAACATCTCCCTGAGCAGCGCATTGCCCGGCAGTGATTTTCCGGTGATCCTGCGACCTGCCGGTTCACACGGCGGTCACGGT
The DNA here is from genome assembly GCF_003263545.1 of Rahnella sp. AN3-3W3. Lineage (NCBI taxonomy): Bacteria > Pseudomonadati > Pseudomonadota > Gammaproteobacteria > Enterobacterales > Yersiniaceae > Rahnella > Rahnella sp. AN3-3W3. The sequence goes on along the minus strand of NZ_JYDG01000013.1, from coordinate 161,467 downwards.
CTGGAAAAAATCACCAGTCCGGAAGAGCTGGCCGTTTATCTGACCCGTGTGCAGGTGGAAGATTATTTCCTTTCGCAGTTCATTGATTACAGCAACGCTGATGGTCAGTTCCGCAAATACCGTATTTCGCTGATCGACGGCGTGCCTTATGCCTGTCATATGGCGATTTCGTCGCACTGGATGGTGCATTACGTCAACGCCTTCATGTATGAAGATCAGAAAAAACGTGAAGAAGAAGCCGCGTTTCTGAATAACTTCCATGAATTCGTTGCCCGTCATCAGCAGGCGCTGAAGGCCATTTTTGAGACCACGCAGCTCGATTATCTGGGGATTGATTGCAGCGAAGCGCCGGACGGCAGTTTGCTGGTCTTTGAAATCGATCCGGCGATGGTCGTCCACGCGATGGATCTGGAAGTGATGTTCCCGCACAAACAAATCCATATGAATAAAGTTAAAACAGCATGCCGAGAGTTGCTGTTATCCCGTGCCTTTGCGCACAGCGGTGCATCGGCTGATGCGCCAGAAGGAAAAGAATAATCATGATTTCACGTAACGCCCTTAATTTCTCCGGTGGTCCCGGCGCATTGCCGGAAGTCGTACTCACACAAGTTGAAGCGGCGATTAAAGAAGTGCCGGAAGTTGGCCTGTCAATTCTCGGTATCAGCCATCGCTCTGACTGGTTTGCCGCCATTGTTGAAGAAACCGAAAATAACATCCGCACCCTGCTCGGCTTGTCGAAAGATTTCCATATCCTGTTCCTGCAGGGCGGCGCAACGCAGCAGTTCTCGATGGTGCCGATGACGCTGTTACGCGGTCAGAAACATGCCGCAGAATATCTGGATACCGGTTACTGGAGCAGCAAAGTCGTCACCGAAGCGCGTCGCGAAGGGCCGGTGAAAGTGCTGTGGAGCGGTGAATCTTGCGGGTTTAACCGCCTGCCCGCGGATGACGAACTGGCGTTTTCGCCTGACGCGCCGTATCTGCATTACGTTTCTAATGAAACAGTGGAAGGCTTGCAATTCCAGCGCGTTCTGGGACGTGACGATGTACCGCGTGTCTGCGATATGTCCTCTGATTTCCTGTCCAAACCCTGCGATGCCAATAAATTCTCAGTGATCTATGCCCACGCGCAGAAAAACATCGGCCCGGCTGGCGTCACTATCGTGCTGGTGCACGACACCGTGGTGAAAGCGTCGTCTGACGAATTGCCCTCATTCCTGAATTATCGCCGTCAGGTGGAATCCCATTCCAACCTCAACACGCCGCCGGTATTCGCGATTTATGTGGTGCTGCTGGTCACGCGCTGGTTGCTCAATGATGTCGGCGGTCTGGACAATATGGAACAGACCAACCGCCACAAAGCGGAACTGCTGTACGCGATGCTCGATAACAGCGACGGTTTCTATAACGGCTGGAGCAGCAAAGCGGACCGTTCACAAATGAACGTGGCATTTAAACTGCCGGATGAATTGCTGGAGAAGAAATCCTGGCGGAAAGCCATGAAGCAGGTTTCTCGGGTCTGTCAGGCCACCGCGCCATCGGCGGTATCCGTGCGTCTATCTATAACGCCCTTTCGCTGCCGGCGGCTGAAAAGCTGACAAACTTTATGGATGATTTCATGCGTAAAAACCGCAAATAATCACCATCAGGCAGACATAAAAAACGCCCCCGGTTGTCATGCAGCCGGGGGCGTTTCTTTTTAAAATCTCGACAAAATCAGCGCTGGCGCGATTTCGGCTCGTAATTCTGTAAATGAGCAATGGCGGTGTTGATCATATGCGAATCCAGTCCGTGGGCCATACCGGCCTGCAAATCCAGAGTACAGTCACAGCCCAGAGACTTCAGACGTTCTGCCGCACTTTTCGACTGGAATGGGTTGATCACCGGATCCTGCTCGCCGTGAATGAAATGTACCACCGTACCGGCGGCAATCGGCTGTTGCGGCAAAGACGAGAAACGTCCGCTGAAGGCGATAATGCGTGATGCCAGATGCTCTTCAACTTTCGTCGATTCCAGCGCCATGATGGTGCCCTGTGAGAAGCCCACCAGCGTGGTGTGCTCCGGCGTGACACCGGTTTTCTGCTGCCAGTCACGGACAATCTGTACGAAAGCCGGCATTGCGGCATCCACACGTGGCTGGCGATTTTGTTCGGTCACGCCTTGCACGGAAAACCACTGGAAACCGCGGCCAAAATCACAAATGTCCGGACTGCCGACGCTGATCACCTGCGCCTTCGGGAATGAAACAGCGAAAAACTTACCGATTTCGCCCATTGAAATCGGGTTATCACCCACGCCATGAAACAATAAAATCAGCTGGTTAGCTATTTCTTCCGGCTGCTGGACGATAATCTGTTCTGAGCTCATTGCTCTCTCCCGTTGTCGATTAATGGGTTCACTATACGCCGCCTGCCGGTCAGTGAAATCGGGTTTTATTGAACGAGTCTTTCCATTTTTTGCAATGAAACCGGTGACTTATTCCGCAGTTCCCGCGTCTTTCAGTGCCTGTTGTGTCTCCTGACGCCAGCGGGTCAGTAAGGCTTTACGGCCGGAAAGTTTCAGCGCCGTGACGATTTCTGCCACGCTCTGCCCCTGTTGCAGATGAGCACGCAGCGCGGTCAGCGGCAAAGCACTGTGTAAAAGCAGGCGATTGAGCGCCGGTAAACTGCTTTCCAGCGGACGATGAGCAAAAGCAAATCCGTTCAGTTCGCGCCAGTCCGCGTCGTCAGGCTGCGTGTCTGCCGGGCTGTTTAGCGGTAACACCGGATCCATCTGCGGCGCCAGCCAGCGCCAGTCACGGTTAAGCTGATATTCTGCACTCTCTGCCAGCGCCTGCCCTGCTGCACTGAGCGGTAATATCGCCATCGCGGCATAACATCCGCTGCTGGCTTCTTTCTGCATACTGATACGCACCAGCCGAAATCCGGCCTGCTGCCATAATGACGCCAGATCTGATGTGTAGCCAAAACTCACCGACAGGAAATCCAGCCCCGCCTGCTGCGCACGCTGTTGCTGTTCCGCCAGCAAATCGCGAGCAATACCCCGACGGCGAAACGCGGGATGTACCGCAATGCGGCTGACGCGCCGTGAACGTAATACGGCGGCTTCGGTGAAACCCGCGTGAGCCGCGAGTGATTGTGCGACCAGATTACCGCGCGGACGTCGCCTGCCCGCCCAGACCTCCTGCGCCAGTTCCGCACTCAGTCCGCCCTCATCCACCAGCCATAACGCGCCGGTCAGCGTGTTGTGCATCCGCGATGCGCTGAAGGTCATGCCCGGCGCATCCAGCAGACGACGCAGATCCAGCGGTGACGTACGGTAATGCGCGCTGGTAAGCAGGCCGTAGAAATCCTGCAACAACGCCGGTTCACTCAGCCAGTCTCCGGCATTAACCGGGACTATTTCTGATGTGCCGTCCGTCTGCTCAGCAACCGGAAGATGCTCATCAAACAGCAATAAATCGCTAATGAACGGCTCAAGAGTGTCGGCGAATGACCAGCGGATCGGCGCATTGAGACGCAGGTCATGCCACTGCGGCAAAGACGCACAGAATTTGAGTAAGAACCCGCGCCCCGTGCCTTCATATCCCTGAACCGTAGTGGTCAGCAACACACGCGGGAAAGCCGCAACCAGCTCTGAAAGCATCGGTGCCGGAATAGCGGCAGCTTCGTCGATAATTAGCCAGTCAGCGCCGGTTACAGCGCCTTCGCGGCATAACGCCAGCAGCGCATCAGGCGCGATAAAATGAGCAGATTCAGCTGGCTGATTAAGTATCTGGCTGGCCGACGCTTTGGCCGGTGCGGTCACGCAACAGCTGCCCGGCCACCGACGGATCAACATGCCCGCCAGCGTCGATTTACCCCGACCACGCGGCGCGGTCAGCACCCACACGCCGGACTGAGCCTGCATCAGTTGTTGTAAAATTTGCGATTGATCAGCGGTAGGCCGACCGTCGGGTGGCAGCCAGTCTGCTGCAACGGGCAACGGCGCGAGCTCAAAGGGCTGATTCTGCCGCCAAACCGTGACGCTGCGGTCTTGTTCAAGCAAACACTGGAAACGGCGGATAAAGCGCGGCGTCGGGATCGCCTGCGGCTGTTCGCTCCAGCGCAGACTATCGGCATCCGGCGTGTCAGCCCAGGCGCTCCATTCCGGCACCAGTAAAATCAGCCAGCTTCCGGCTTTCAATGTGCCGGAAAATGCCGCCAGCGCCTCGACATTCAGGCTATGGCGGGCATCAAACACGCCGTGAAAAATATCCTGCCCGAGCAGCGTATGTGCCGCTGACGGCGAACAGGCGTTCACGTCGTCAGGCGCGGAATCACTGAGCCAGAGCCAGTCACCGGCACTCTGTGCGCAGAACTGAATGGCCTGTTGTTCACACCACAGCGCGTCGCCACTGAACACCAGCAAACGCCGGACGCCCAGCCGCTGCATCTGTTGCTGTGGCAAAGTGACTGACATGTCAGGTTTTCCCGACAATCATCGATAACAGACCGGCAGCGATCAGCGGCCCGACCGGCACACCTTTAAACATCGCCACGCCCAGCACGGTGCCCACCAGCAAACCCGCCACCAGATGCGGCTGCGTACCCATCAGCGTCAGGCCACGTCCGCCAAGCCATGACACCAGCACGCCCACCAGAATGGCGACAATGGATTTCCAGTGAAAGAACGAATGCACCACGGTGCTGGCGCTGATTTTTCCGCTGGCAATCGGCGCCATCACGCCAATGGTCAGAATAATAATGCCGATGGTCAGACCGTATTTTTCAATCCACGGGAAAAAGTTGTTCAGCGGCGTAATGCGTACCGTAAGAAGGAAGAACATTGCGATGGTGACGGCGCTGTTGTGGCTGATGATGCCCAGACCGGCGAAGACAAGTAAAATCAAAAGGGTTGGATCGAGAAAAGCCATGGCATTCCCAGCGGTTCAACATGAGGAAAAAAGAGAGGCTCACTGAGCCTCTCTGGATCGGTCATTGATTATTGAACAGTTTTTGGCAGCAGACCAGCGCTTATTGCCTGTTAATCAGCGGCTGGCGAAGGTGTTGCACTGATCCGGATTACCGGTATCAAATCCACGTTTGAACCAGGTATAACGCTGTTCAGACGTACCGTGTGTGAAGCTGTCCGGCACAACGCGTCCCTGACTTTGCTGCTGTAAACGGTCATCGCCGATGGCACGCGCAGCATCCAGCGCTTCTTTCAGGTCGCCCTCTTCGAGAACGTTTTGCTGCTGCATGGCATGTCCCCAGACACCGGCGTAGCAGTCAGCCTGCAATTCCATTTTCACCGACAGCTGATTCACCACCGTCTGCGATGCGCCCTGCTGCATCTCGCGAACCTTACGCTCAGTACCCAGCAAGTTCTGCACATGGTGACCGACTTCGTGCGCGACCACATAGCCCTGCGCAAAATCACCGCCCGCGCCGAGTTTGTTCTGCAATTCCTGATAGAAAGACAAATCGATATACACCGTGCTGTCCGCCGGGCAGTAGAACGGGCCCATCACCGACTGGCCGGTACCGCAACCGGTACGGGTTGCGCCGCGATACATCACCAGTTTCGGCTCACGATAAGTCATGCCCTGCTTCTGGAAAATCTCTTTCCAGGTGTCTTCCGTTGAGGCGAGGATCACCGAGGTGAATTTTGCCTGCTCATCATCTTTCGGGCTGATGGATTGTGACTGTGTCTGTTGCTGCATACCGCCGGACTGCCCGCCGTCAATCAGCGGAGTGAGGTCGATACCGTAATAACCGGCAACCAGCACCACAATGATAATCACAATGCCGCTTTTGCCACGGATAGGCAGACGCATCCCGCCGCCACCTAAACCGCCACCGCCGTTTGATCCCTGTCCGCGTCTGTCTTCTACATTGTCGCTTTCGCGACGCCCTTGCCAACGCATAGATACCTCCAACCTGTTTTTTTTAAGACTAGCCAGCACATGCAGTTAATACCATCTGCGAAAGGACGTAATTTTAGTGACGAAGGGATTAAATGAAAGGAATCAGTGTGAAAACAGGAAAATTAAATGCAGGAAAGAGAACGGGTGACGGAGACCATCACCCGTTAAGTGCGCACCGCGTAAACGATTGCGCAGTCTGGCTAAAAAAATAACGCGCCGCTTAGTCCAGTTTCACACCGATACGGTGAGCCACTTCTTCATAGGCTTCAATCAGGCCACCGAGGCTCTGGCGATAACGGTCTTTGTCCATCTTGTTCAGGGTTTCTTTATCCCACAGGCGGCTGCCGTCTGGTGAGAACTCATCACCCAGCACCACTTCACCGTTGAACAGACCGAATTCCAGTTTGAAATCGACCAGGATCAGACCCGCATCATCAAACAGTTTGCTCAGCACGTCGTTGGCTTTGTAGCTCAGCTCTTTCATGCGCACGAGGTTTTCTTCGTTCACCCAGCCAAACGTTTTGCAGTAAGACTCGTTGACCATCGGATCGTGCATCGCATCGTTTTTCAGGAACAGGTCGAACAACGGCGGGTTCAGTTCCAGACCTTCTTCAATGCCCAGACGTTTTACCAGCGAGCCAGCAGCACGGTTACGGATAACGCATTCAACCGGGACCATATCCAGTTTTTTCACCAGTACTTCGGTGTCAGACAACAGGCGTTCCATTTGCGTAGGAATACCGGCTTCTTCCAGCTTAGCCATGATGAAATGGTTAAATTTGTTGTTAACCATACCTTTACGGTCGAACTGCTCAATACGCTGACCATCCAGTGCTGACGTATCGTTACGGAACTCCAGTACCAGAAGGTCCGGGTTTTCGGTGGTGTAGACGGTTTTCGCCTTGCCGCGATACAACTCAGCTAACTTTTGCATCTTTACTTACTCCAGTGGAAAAAACAGATGTAAAAAGGGGCCGGAGCCCCTTGGTATTATTTTGCGCTGCTCTGGCTAAACGCGGCCTGCATGACCGCCACCATCGCGTCATTCTGCGACTGGCTGAGAGCATGTCCTTTCGGATCAAGGAACTGCAAGCTACTACGGTTGTCGAGGTCGCCAACCTGAAGTTTGTAATCACCGGAGCTGAGGCCCGGATCTTTCGCACCCAGTGTCTGCCACGCATCGTCATTCAGCGGTTTGTAAGTCACAGACATTGTGCCTTGCGGACGACTGCTGTCGGTCACTTTCATGCCGGCTTTCGCCAGGGCATTAGGCAGACGATCCCAGACCACACCGTAAGATGAACGGACGATCAGCACCGGTAAGCCGGTATCATCAGCGCCGCTCTGGACGTCGATTTCACCTACGCGGCGGTTATCGAGACGCGCCTGAGTATCCTGCTGCACTTTATCCAGGTTCGCCGTGATGGCGTTCATCATCTGGCTGTTGTAGCGCTGGATTTCGGCAGTAGACGTCACCGCTTTATCTTGCTGTTTCAGCTCAAGCGTTTTCACGGTCAGTGCCAGCTGGTAGCTCTGCTGTTTCACGCTGATCTGATAACGGCCCTGGTACTGGAAGTCTTCATCCGCACGATTCCAGTCAACGAAATCTGTGGAGAGCGTCTGGTTCGCGTCATCACGGTTGGCAATTTTGAATTTATTTTGCTCAACAGCTTTAACGACGTTGTTCCACAAATCGCGGTTTTGCGGCGTGTTTTCCAGCAGCACGGTACTGGTGTCGCCGGAGAACTGAGTCTGGGAACCGTTCAGCAACGCCAGCGGCTGGGCCGGTGGACGAATGTCGAGCTGCTTACCTACTGCGCCCTGCATTGCGCCTTGCTGAATATCATAAGTGCCGTTCTGCACTGGCAGGATCATGCCTGATGGTGCTTTCAGCTCATGCAGCGCGGGCGCATCCAGGTAGGCTTCATCACCGCTCACCTGGCGCTTGTAGCGCTGGTCACTGGAACATGCAGCCAGCAGCATAATCAGGGAAACACCCACGACTTTTGCTACGGCTGTTTTCTGCAATCGGGTCATCTGGAAACTATTCTTGTCAAATAAAGAGGCCATCAAATCTTCCTAAGAGTTACAGCAAACCGGCGCTTTTTAATGCTTCTTCCACGACCGGACGGGCAGCATCTGTTAACGGCGTCATAGGCAGACGCATCGTATCGGTTGCCATCAAACCCAGTGCCTTACAGGCCCATTTCACCGGGATTGGGTTTGCTTCTACAAACAAATTCTGATGCAAAGGCATCAGGCGCTGATTCAGGCGACGCGCCTCGGCAAAATTGCCAAGAGCAGCCAGCTCACAAAGTTGTGCCATTTCACGGGCAGCGACGTTAGCAGTAACGGAAATAACGCCCTTGCCACCCAGCTGCATAAAGTCCAGACCACTGGCGTCATCGCCGCTCAGCAGAATGAAATCTTCATCATCAACCAGCACTTGGATCTGACTAACACGACTTAAGTTCCCTGTTGCCTCTTTAACAGCAACAATATTCTTCAATTTTGCTAAACGCGCGATGGTCGGCGGCAGCATATCGCAGCCGGTACGTGAAGGCACGTTGTAGAGAATTTGCGGCAGGGAGGTGTTTTCAGCGATAGCTTTGAAGTGCTGATACAGGCCTTCCTGAGTCGGACGGTTGTAATAAGGGGTGACTGTCAGGCAACCAACAACGCCACTTTTTTCAAAACGTTGCGTCAGAGAAATCGCTTCAGCGGTGGCATTTGCACCTGTGCCTGCGATCACCGGAATGCGGCCGTCGGCCAGTTCCAGTGTTTGTAAGACCACGTCACCATGCTCTTCGTGGCTCAGCGTTGCTGACTCGCCGGTTGTGCCAACGGAAACGATCGCCGCAGTACCACTGGACACATGATAATCAATCAGTTTTTTCAGACTTGCGCGATCGACGGCACCTTTGGTGTCCATCGGCGTAACCAGTGCAACAATACTTCCCGTAAACATTGACCTTCCCCTCCACAAACAGGTCACTCATGGTACTTTTGACACCACTGCAAAAGCAAGCAATCAACGAGCGGTAACCGCTTGTCCGGCGGTTTTTTTTATGTTTACCTTGGGAATACTCCAAAGCACGACAGGAAGACCCATTTTGCCGCAGCCACAACAACATTATCTGGTCATCACCGCGTTGGGTGCCGATCGCCCTGGTATCGTCAACACTATTACCCGTCAGGTGAGCAGCTGCGGCTGTAATATCGAAGACAGCCGGCTGGCAATGCTGGGCGATGAGTTTACGTTCATCATGCTGCTTTCCGGCAGCTGGAACGCCATCACCCTGATTGAATCCACCCTGCCGCAAAAAGGCGCGGAGCTTGAATTGCTGATTGTGATGAAACGCACCAGCGCGCATGAACGCCCGCCGATGCCGGCAACTGTGTGGGTGAAAGTGGAAGTCAAAGACTCGCCGCATCTGATTGAGCGTTTTACCGATTTATTCGATACGCATCAGATGAATATCGCCGAACTTGCGTCAAAAACTCGTCCGGCGGACGCCACGTTGCCCGCGCAGCTTTCTATTCAGATCACGGCGCACAGCGCGGCAAATACCGATCCGGCAATTATTGAGCAGGCGTTTCATCAGCTATGTACAGAACTGAAAGCGCAAGGCAGTATTAACGTCGTTAGTTATTCTGAGAATGAAAATAAACTGCAGTAACAGCTGAAAGATACGGAGAAAGACAATGAGCCCACTGAAAGCCGGTGACCCTGCGCCGCAATTTAGTTTACCCGATCAAGATGGTGAACAAATTAATCTGGCCGACTTCCAGGGACAGCGTGTCCTGGTCTATTTCTATCCAAAAGCCATGACCCCGGGTTGTACGGTACAGGCCTGCGGACTGCGCGATAACATGGATCAGTTGAAAAGTGCAGGCGTCGAAGTGCTGGGGATCAGCACCGATAAGCCAGAAAAACTGTCGCGTTTTGCTGAAAAAGAGTTGCTGAACTTCACGTTGCTTTCCGATGAAGATCATCAGGTCTGCGAGCAGTTTGGCGTCTGGGGTGAAAAATCCTTTATGGGTAAAACCTATGACGGCATCCATCGCATCAGCTTCCTGCTCGACGGCAATGGCAAGGTCGAGAAAGTGTTCGACGACTTTAAAACCACTAACCACCATGACATCGTGATGGCCTATCTGAACGAGAAGTCTGCCTGATCTCTCACGCCTGACAAACGTTCATAAAAAAAAGCGCAGACGCGCTTTTTTTATTGAGTACGGTAGCAGAAAGAATCAGACCGTTTCGTTCAGTGATTCATCCGGCCAGACGTGAACCACGGCTTTGACCAGCGTCGCCAGCGGTATCGCAAAGAATACGCCCCAGAATCCCCACAACCCGCCAAACACGACAACCGCCAGAATAATGACCAGTGGATGCAGGTTTACCGCCTCTGAAAACAGCAGCGGCACAATCACGTTACCATCCAGTCCCTGAACGACCAGATACGCGACTATCAGCGTCCAGAAATCCGCGCCGAGTCCCCACTGGAACATCGCCACAATCACCACCGGAATGGTCACCAGCATCGCGCCGATATACGGGATAAGCACTGATACGCCCACCAGCACCGCCATCAGCAACGAGTAACGCATGTCCATCACCACAAATACCAGATAAGTGGCGACACCGACGATGATCATCTCCAGCACTTTACCGCGGATATAATTAGTAATTTGCTGATTCATCTCCACCCAAACCTGTCCGGCCAGCCCGCGATCGCGTGGCAGCACGCGACGCACAGCATTGAGCATCTGCTCTTTATCTTTGAGGAGGAAGAACACCATCATCGGCACCAGAATCAGGTAAATCGCCAGCGTCAGTAAGCCAACCAGCGACGCCAGTGAATATTTCACCACAGACTCGCCGAGCCCCGATAACTTGCTGCGCATGTTTTCGGCCATCATATCGATGATACCGGCATCGACCAGCGCCGGATAACGCTTGGGTAACGTGGCTGCAAAATCGTAAAAACGATTAAGCATACTGGGCAAATCTGTCATCAGATTCACGCCCTGTTGCCAGGTAACCGGCGCAATAACGAACATGCCGAGCAGTAAAATACCGGCAAAAATAATCAGCACGACGCTGACGGAAAGCGTGCGGGAAAGCCCGACATGTTGCAGACGAACAGTTGGCCATTCCAGTAAATACGCCAGAACAATCGCCACCAGAAGCGGAGCAAGAATGCCATTAAGAAAATAAAGAATACAAAAACCCGCGACCAGGATGGCCAGCAGCGCAATGGCCTGGGGATCGGTAAAGCGACGGCGATACCACTGTAACAACATGTCCAACATCAGAGAACGCTCCTGTAGTTTCCTGTTCTGGCGGGTGTGCGCTGTATGTTCCCTGCGCGCTCAGACACAAGTAACTATCTAAAAAATTCGTTGTCATACCACTGTAGCTGCACAGTGTTTTAAACTCTCACGAGGATAGCTACTATAGAGACAGGCGCAAAGAAAAGCGTCAGAAAATAATGGTCTGACTCACTGATCATGGAAGAAAGGCTCGCAAAGCTCATCGGTATCGCGGTTCACTTATTGGGAAGCAAATGTTTATGGTCATGCGGTTGAAAAAAACGGTGATTGCCCTGTGTCTGGGCAGCCTGCTCACAGGCTCTATTCTGCCCGCAGGTGCGGATGACAGTTCATTCTGGTCAACGCCGGTGAGTTCTGCCAAAACCAGTTCACCCCTGGCTCCGCCGGTAAGCGATCAGTTACCCGATATCGGTACCACCGCCGGCGGCACGCTGAGCATCAATCAGGAACTACAGATGGGCGATTTTTACGTCCGTCAGATGCGCGCCAGCACGCCGCTGATTAACGATCCGCTGCTTAATCAGTACGTCAATGAACTTGGCCAGCGGCTGGTAGCACACGCTTATTCCGTCCGTACTCCTTTTCATTTTTTTATCGTCAATAACGATGAACTGAACGCCTTTGCTTTCTTTGGCGGCAACGTGGTGATCCACTCTTCCCTGTTCCGTTATACCGATAATGAGAGCCAGCTGGCTTCCGTTATGGCGCACGAAATTTCCCACGTGACCCAGCGCCATCTGGCGCGCGCGATGGAAGATCAACAGCGCAATGCCCCGCTGACCTGGGTGGGCGCACTAGGCTCTATCCTCCTGGCGATGGCCAGCCCGCAGATGGGCATGGCAGCGCTGACCGGTACGCTGGCGGGCACGCAGCAAGGCATGATCAGCTTCACGCAAGGCAATGAGCAGGAAGCGGACCGTATCGGCATTCAGGTTTTGCAGCGTGCCGGATTTGATCCGCAGGCCATGCCCGCCTTCCTGCAAAAACTGGCCGATCAGGCCAGCTATTCGACCCGCCCGCCGGAAATGCTGCTGACGCACCCGTTACCCGACAGCCGTCTGGCCGATATCCGCAACCGCGCCAACCAGATGCCGCACCCGATTGTGCAATCTTCACAAGATTACACCATGGCGAAAGTGCGCATATTGGGGATGTACGGTTCCGACAGTTTCCCGCTGAGCGATGATTATTTACTGAAGCTGAGCAACGGCAATATCCGTGAGCAGCTGGCAGCAAAATACGGCCATGCGCTGCAATTATACAAAGCTAAAAAATACGATCAGGCACGGGCGATCCTCGAGCCGCTGCTGGCACAAAATCCCGGCAACGAATGGTTGCTGGATTTAGCGACCGATACCGATATCGAGAGCAAACGTGCACCGCAGGCTATTGCGCGTCTGGAACAGGCAGGTGCGGCGACCAGTTCAAATCCGGTACTTCAGCTCAATCTGGCCAACGCTTACCTCGAAGGGGCGAAACCGGCCAATGCCATGAAGATCCTCAACCGCTATACTTTCAATTACCCGGGTGATCCGAATGGCTGGGATCTGTTATCTCAGGCCGCTGCGGCGCAAGGTTTGCGTGCGCAGGAACTGGCTGCCAGAGCGGAAAGCATGGCGTTAATCGGCCGTCTGGATCAGGCGATTGAAATGCTGAGCAACGCCAGCGCATTACAAAAATTAGGCAGTCTGGAACAGGCCCGTTACGACGCACGCATCGACCAGCTTCGTCAATTGCAGGGGCGATTCCGTCAATATCAGAAAGGCTGATTTCAACGCCAGAATGGAGAAATGTTAATGCCACATGATGTCGAGATTTACCACAATCCGGCGTGTTCAAAAAGCCGTGAAACCCTGAAATTACTGGAAGCAGAAGGCATTGAGCCGCAGGTGATTTTGTATCTGGAAACTCAGCCGTCGGTGGACAAGCTGAAAGAACTGCTGGGGCTGCTGGGCTTTAGCTCAGCGCGGGAACTGATGCGCAAAGGCGAGCAGATTTATAAGGATCTGAATCTTAACGACAAAGACCTGAGCGAGGAACAACTGTTACAGGCAATGGCGGATCATCCGCGGCTGATTGAACGTCCGATAGTGGTTGCCAACGGCAAAGCGCGTTTAGGTCGTCCGCCGGAACAGGTTAAAGAGATTTTATAACCCCGCCAGTACATTCGGGTTCGGTTACGAACCCGGCTGTCCTTTCCCATTAAAGCCTTCCGCTCACAGCCCGAGAATTTCTTTCACGAACGGGATCGTCAGTTTGCGTTGCGCGGTGATAGATGCGCGATCGAGCTGATCGAGCGTCATAAACAGCGTACGCATTTCCCTGTCCAGCCGTTTTAACAGGAAGCGGCCCACGTCTTCCGGCAGTTCAAAGCCGCGCAGTTTGGCGCGCAACTGCAATGCCTGAAGTTTTTCTTCGTCGGAAAGTGGCTGAAGTTTGTAGATTTGCCCCCAGTCGAGACGGGAAGCCAGATCTGGCAGACTGAGATTCAGCTGACGCGGAGGACGATCGCCGGTAATAAACAGACGCGTGCGACCGGTTTCAAGAATGCGGTTATAAAGATGGAAAACAGCGGCTTCCCATTCATCATCACCGGCAATGCCTTCGATATTATCGATACACACCAGCGCCAGATGCTCCATGCCGTCCAGCACTTCCGGCACGAAATAAGCCCGCTTGTCTAAAGGCACATACCCCACCGCTTCGCCGCGCTGCGATAATTCTGCGCAAGCTGCGTGTAACAGATGGCTGCGGCCGCCGCCTTCGCGTGACCAGAAATAAATATAAGTGCCGTGTTCCTGATGCAATGCGCTCTGAATGGCAGATAGCAGAGAAGGGTTTTCCCCCGGATAAAAACTGGCAAAGGTTTCATCATCGGGTAGATAAAGTGGCAGGGAAAGCTGTGCCGGCGTATTCAGAAGCACCTCAACCGAAGCGGCATAAAGACCGCAGATGTTGTCACGTCAATAAAAGGAACTGCCGAATTCTAGCAAGGATCCGTCGTGAAATGAACTGTACCCGGTGCAACCGCTTGCGATCCGAGCACCTGACCGGCAAGCAGCTGCCTGACGGTCAGGAATGATCACGGTCAGACTGGCGGATTTTCCCGCTCATCTTCCACGTCAATGATCTGTTCTTCGCCGCGGAAAATCTCAATCACTTTGAACAACAGGCTCAGGAAGATACCGACGATCGTCGCCAGCGCCATGCCTTTCAGCTCAGCCGCACCGATGTGGATCTTCGCTCCGCTGACGCCGATGATCAGGATCACCGCAGTCAGGATCAGGTTCTGCGCTTTATTGTAATCAACTTTCGATTCAATCAGCACGCGGATCCCTGAAGCGCCAATGACGCCGTAAAGCAGCAGCGAAACCCCGCCCATCACCGGTACCGGCACCGCCTGAATGGCCGCCGCCAGTTTCCCGATACAGGAAAGCAGAATAGCCAGGATTGCCGCGCCGCCGATAACCCAGGTGCTGTAAACCTTGGTGATCGCCATCACGCCGATGTTTTCGCCGTAGGTGGTGTTTGGCGTAGAACCGAAGAAACCGGACAGCACGGTAGAAAGACCGTTCGCCAGCATCGAACGATGCAAACCCGGATCCCGCAGCAAATCTTTCTTCACGATGTTTGCCGTCACGACCAGATGCCCGACGTGCTCAGCAATCACCACCAGCGCCGCAGGCAGGATGGTGAGGATAGCCACCCATTCAAAACGCGGCGTATAGAAAGTTGGCAGCGCGAACCAGTGTGCGTTTTCAATAGCAGAAACATCCACTACGCCCATGAAGAACGAGAGTGCATAACCGACCAGCACGCCAATCAGGATCGGGATAATCGCCAGGAAACCGCGGAACAGTACGGAACCCAGAATCGTCACCGACAGCGTCACCAGAGAAATGGTGATGGTGGTGGAATCCACCGCTGCGCCATCGGCAGGCAGCAGTCCGGCCATATTCGCTGCGACACCGGCCAGTTCAAGCCCGATGACGGCTACGATTGCCCCCATCGCCGCGGGCGGGAACATCACGTTGATCCAGCCAATCCCGGCTTTCTTAACAATCAGCGCCACCAGACAAAACAGTAAACCGCAGGCAATAAATCCGCCCAGCGCCACTTCATACCCCATCGGCAACAGCAACAGCACCGGTGAAATAAACGCGAAACTCGAGCCGAGATACGCCGGTATCTTCCCTTTACAGACAAATAAATACAGCAAAGTCCCTATGCCATTGAACAGCAGCACCGTTGCCGGGTTTATCTTAAACAGAATGGGAACCAGAACGGTGGCACCAAACATGGCAAACAGATGCTGAAAACTCAGGGGGATTGTCTGCAGCAATGGCGGACGTTCGCTTACCCCGATGACACGACGGGTCATGAATGTGATCCTCTCAATGGTGTGATGTTGTGTTGTGTATGACGTGCAAAAAAATTCCAAAAAAAAGCCGACTCTTCAGTCGGCTAATTGATTACTTCGTACCAAATATCTTATCGCCCGCATCACCGAGTCCCGGGATGATGTAGCCTTTCTCGTTGAGTCCCTGATCCACCGAGGCGGTGTAGAGTTCAACGTCCGGGTGCGCGGCTTCGAGAGCGGCGATCCCTTCCGGAGCAGCAACCAGCACCAGCACTTTAATGCTCTGGCAGCCCGCTTTTTTCAGCAGGTCGATGGTGGCAATCATAGAACCACCGGTGGCCAACATCGGGTCAACGACCAGCGCCAGACGTTCTTCGATGTTAGAAACCAGTTTCTGGAAATACGGCACAGGTTTCAGGGTTTCTTCATCACGGTACACGCCGACGACGCTGATACGCGCACTCGGAACGTGCTCCAGTACGCCTTCCATCATGCCCAGACCGGCACGCAGGATTGGCACGACAGTAATTTTCTTGCCTTTGATCTGATCGATTTCCACCGGGCCATTCCAGCCTTCGATGGTGACTTTTTCAGTTTCTAAATCGGCAGTCGCTTCATACGTCAGCAGACTTCCCACCTCAGAAGCCAGTTCGCGAAAACGTTTCGTGCTGATGTCGTTTTCACGCATCAGGCCCAGCTTGTGTTTCACCAGCGGGTGTTTCACCTCGACGATCTTCATTATTTATTCTCCTAAGGTGGTTGAGCTGCAAAAAAAAATCGCGAGATTATAACGCCATTTTTTTTGAACGCCATACCAATTAGCCTGATCCAAATCAACTTATCCTTCTTCATTGAAGCCGCAGCGGCGTTAGCGGCTCTCTCTCACCCGAATTACTGACTCAAGTCAGCTCGTCGGGATTCGCTCGTTTGCTGCCTTGCTGCAACGCCAATGACTTCGGCTAAGTGTTGTATCTTTAAGTATAGATAGTGACTCTGAATAAGGCGCTCGCAAACGTTTGCTTCCACTGTTAGAATTGCCCCGCTTTATTCTTCAACCACCAACCCAAACCGCCGTGGGGACTTCGCAGTGACCGACAAAACCTCTCTCAGCTATAAAGACGCAGGCGTAGATATCGATGCCGGTAACGCATTGGTAGATCGCATTAAAGGTGTAGTAAAACAGACCCGTCGCCCGGAAGTTATGGGTGGATTAGGGGGTTTTGGTGCTCTCTGCGCGCTGCCGCAAAAATATCGTGAACCCGTGCTGGTTTCGGGTACCGACGGCGTTGGCACCAAGCTGCGTCTGGCGATGGATTTACAACGCCACGATACTATCGGTATCGACCTGGTCGCGATGTGCGTCAACGATTTGATCGTTCAGGGCGCTGAACCTCTGTTCTTCCTCGACTATTACGCCACCGGCAAACTGGACGTCGATATCGCCGCCAGTGTGATCACCGGTATTGCAGAAGGCTGTAAACAGTCTGGCTGTGCGTTAGTCGGCGGCGAAACCGCTGAAATGCCGGGCATGTACCACGGCGAGGATTACGACGTCGCCGGATTCTGTGTTGGCGTAGTGGAAAAATCAGAAATTATCGACGGCAGCAAAGTGGCTGACGGCGATGTGCTGATCGGCCTCGCCGCCAGTGGCCCGCACTCCAACGGTTACTCCCTGGTGCGCAAAATTCTGGAAGTCAGCAACACTGACCCTGAAACCACCACACTGGCAGGCAAATCCCTGGCTGATCACCTGCTCGCACCAACCAAAATTTACGTGAAGTCGATCCTCAATCTGATCGAAAACGTGGACGTTCACGGTATCGTTCACCTGACCGGTGGCGGCTTCTGGGAAAATATTCCGCGCGTACTGCCGGAAAACACTCAGGTCATCATCGAAGAAGCCAGCTGGGAATGGCCGGACGTCTTCACCTGGTTGCAGACTACCGGTAACGTCAGCCGTCACGAAATGTACCGCACCTTTAACTGTGGCGTGGGCATGGTGGTCGCACTTCCGGCAGAACGTGCCGACCAGGCCATTGCGTTACTGAATGACAAGGGTGAAAAAGCGTGGAAAATTGGCTATGTTAAGGCCTCTGACTCCGCTAAGCGCGTCGTTATTGAGTAATCAGTCAGGTCACTCTATTCACTGAAGACGACAGGTAGGGATATGAAAAGGATTGTGGTTCTGGTATCGGGCGAGGGAAGCAACTTACAGGCCCTGATCGATGCCTGCCAGCAGGGGCGAATCAACGCAGAAATCAGTGCAGTCTTCAGTAATAAAATCGCTGCATACGGGCTTGAAAGAGCCCGTTTAGCCGATATTCCGGCGCATGCGCTGGATGTAAAAGCTTACGAAGATCGCATCGCCTTTGACGTTGCACTGGCTGATGCTATTGAAACTTTCAAGCCCTCTCTGGTGGTACTCGCGGGTTACATGCGGATCCTGAGCGCCGAATTCGTTCAGCGTTTTGCGGGGCGCATGATTAACATCCACCCTTCCCTGCTGCCGAAATATCCGGGTTTACATACTCACCGTCAGGCGATTGAAAATCAGGATGCTGAACACGGCACGTCCGTACATTTCGTGACGGAAGAACTCGATGGCGGCCCGGTGATTTTACAGGCCAAAGTGCCTGTTTTTGCTGAGGATACGGAAGAAGAGCTGGTTGCCCGCGTGCAAACGCAGGAACACAGCATTTATCCGTTGGTGGTCAGCTGGTTTGTTGACGGACGTTTATCACTGCAAAACGGTCAGGCGTTTCTGGATAACAATCCGCTTTGTGAGCGCGGATACGCAGAAGATTAATCTGCTCTTGCCTCACAATTTCACTATAAACCGGCCACGTGCCGGTTTTTTATTTTCCATCATTTGACATTTGTTTACATTTCACCCGATATAATGCACATCCCGGCGCACGTTTAAACGTCGTTTGTGCGCGACCTTCATCTGAAACACGGTTGTTTCAGACCTCATATTTACGAAGGTTACCCTCATAAAACGGCTTTTATAGTTGAGGAACACCCCATGTTTAGCCATAACAGCGTCAGATTACGTCCACTGGAAAAGGACGACCTGTCGTTTGTTCACCGTCTTGATAATAACGCCAGCATCATGCGTTACTGGTTTGAAGAACCTTACGAGGCTTTCGTCGAACTGACCGACTTGTATCACAAACACATCCATGACCAGAGCGAACGCCGCTTTATTATAGAATTCGAAAGCGGACCGGTCGGCTTAGTGGAGCTGGTGGAAATTAATCATATTCACCGCCGCGCGGAATTTCAGATAATCATTGACCCGCAACATCAGGGCAAAGGCTTTGCCGGTGATGCCGTGCGTCTGGCGATGGATTATGCCTTCTCGGTTCTGAACCTCTACAAACTGTATTTAATCGTGGATAAAGAAAATAAAAAGGCGATCCACATTTACAGCAAATTAGGGTTTGAGATCGAAGGTGAACTGAAACAGGAATTCTTTGTGAACGGGGAATACCGCAGCGCCATCCGCATGTGTATTTTCCAGCCGCAATTCCTGGCGAAGTACAAAACCAAACCGGTTCAGGTCAAAACTGAATCACTGATTGGCGCCAGCGCGGTGTAGTTTAGTGCAGTGTAGTTTAGTTTAGTGCTGTACAGTTAAGCGCAGTAAAAATCAGGCCATGAATTACCGGTGAGGGGAAAAGAACTCCTTCACCGGTAAGACTTTTCCTGACTTTTTCTCTCATTTATTCCCCTGATATAAACTCTCCTGAAATCATCCCCAGTTATGTTGGACTTTCCTGTCAATCTTTCGCAATATTGATAGCAGACACTAGGCCCCTCTCACTGACGGCTTCCTGTTGCGCTGACCTGAAAATATGGCCCGTAACACGAGGAATAAGCTGAGCTAAATTGCGGTGTTTTCGGGCAAATTTGCCTGTATGGGCCAGGTTGCAAGCTAAATGAACGGAGTGAAAATGGGTCAGGAAAAGCTTTATATCGAGAAAGAACTAAGCTGGCTGTCCTTCAATGAGCGCGTGTTGCAGGAAGCGGCAGACAAAAGCAATCCCCTGATCGAACGGATGCGTTTTTTAGGGATCTACTCCAATAACCTGGATGAGTTCTATAAAGTCCGTTTTGCCGATTTAAAGCGACGGATCCTCATCAGTGAAGAACAAGGCTTTCTGGGTGCCTCCCGTCATTTACTGAAAAAAATTCAGGCGAAAGTTCTGCGTATTGATCAGGAATTTGACAGCCTTTACAACGATTTGCTGCTGGAAATGGCGCGTAATCAGATCTTCCTGATTAACGAACGACAGGTTTCTGAGAATCAGCAAGCCTGGTTGCGTCAGTATTTCAAACATCATCTGCGCCAGCACATCACGCCCATTCTGATTAATCACGACACCAATCTGGTGCAGTTCCTTAAAGACGATTACACCTATCTGGCGGTCGAAATTATCCGTGGCGAAGAAATTCACTATGCGCTGCTGGAAATTCCCTCAGATAAAGTGCCGCGCTTCGTCAATCTGCCGCCGGAAGCGCCGCGCCGCCGCAAGCCGATGATCCTGCTTGATAACATTCTGCGTTATTGCCTGGACGATATTTTTAAAGGCTTCTTTGATTACGACGCGCTGAATGCCTATTCGATGAAAATGACCCGTGACGCCGAATACGATCTGGTCACGGAAATGGAATCGAGCCTGCTGGAACTGATGTCATCGAGCCTGAAACAGCGTCTGACCGCCGAGCCGGTGCGTTTTGTTTATCAGCGCGATATGCCCGATGAAATGGTGGAATTGCTGCGCGGCAAGCTGGGTATCTCGAACTATGATTCTGTGATCGCCGGTGGCCGTTACCATAACTTTAAAGATTTCATCAGTTTCCCGAATGTCGGTAAAGCCAATCTCGTCAACCGCCCGCTGCCACGTCTGCGTCATTTATGGTTCGATAAATTCCGCAACGGCTTTGCGGCGATCCGCGAGCAGGATGTGCTGCTGTATTATCCGTATCATACGTTTGAACACGTGCTGGAACTGCTGCGCCAGGCGTCGTTCGATCCGAACGTTTTATCCATAAAAATCAATATATACCGCGTTGCGAAAGATTCACGCATCATCGAATCGATGATCCACGCGGCGCACAACGGCAAGAAAGTGACCGTCGTCGTCGAACTTCAGGCGCGCTTTGATGAAGAAGCCAACATTCACTGGGCGAAACGTCTGACAGAAGCCGGTGTACACGTTATTTTCTCTGCGCCGGGCCTGAAAATTCACGCAAAACTCTTTCTTATTTCCCGCCGCGAAGGCGATGAAATTGTCCGTTATGCTCATATTGGGACCGGTAACTTTAACGAGAAAACCGCCCGCCTTTATACCGACTATTCGCTGCTCACCGCGGATGCGCGCATCACCAACGAAGTCCGCCGGGTGTTTAACTTTATTGAGAACCCGTACCGGCCGGTCTCTTTCGAGCATCTAATGGTGTCACCGCAAAACTCGCGCGACATGCTGTATCGCCTGATTGACAAAGAAATTGCCAATGTACAGGCTGGCGGCACAGGTGGAATTACGCTGAAAATCAATAACCTGGTGGATAAAGGACTGATCGACCGCCTGTACGTCGCGTCTAACGTCGGGGTGAAAATCCGTTTACTTATCCGCGGTATGTGTTCGCTGGTCCCTAATTTACCGGGCTTTAGCGAAAACATTCAGGTCACCAGTATTATTGACCGCTATCTTGAGCACGACCGTGTTTATGTCTTTGAAAATGGTGGCGATACCAAAGTATTCCTGTCTTCTGCTGACTGGATGACCCGTAATATCGATTACCGAATTGAGGTTGCTGTCGCCCTGCTCGATCCACGCCTTAAACAGCGCGTTCTGGATATTCTAGAACTGCTGTTTAGTGACACGGTAAAAGCCAGAGTGATTGATAAAGAACTGAGCAACCGGTATGTTCCACGCGGAAATCGTCGCAAAGTGCGTGCGCAGCTGGCGATTTACGAATATCTGAAAGATCTGGAACAACAAAGTCAGCAAGCCTGAATCTCTGGAGCGCTACACAACTATGCCCCTTAAAAACAGCCCAATGAACGCCAAGCCACAGGAAATTGCGGCTATCGATCTCGGATCGAACAGTTTCCATATGGTCATCGCGCGCGTGGTTAACGGCGCGATGCAGGTCTTAGGTCGCCTGAAACAACGCGTTCATCTGGCCGATGGTCTCGACAATAAAAGTGTGCTCAGTGAAGAAGCCATGCAACGTGGGCTGGATTGCCTGGCTTTATTTGCAGAACGTCTGCAAGGTTTTCCGGACAGCAACGTTACCATCGTCGGCACGCATACCCTGCGTCAGGCGGTGAACGCCGAGGAGTTCCTCAGGCGTGCCAAAGAAGTGATCCCCTACCCGATTGAAATTATTTCCGGGCAGGAAGAAGCCCGTCTGATTTTTATGGGTGTTGAACACACGCAACCGGAAAAAGGTCGCAAGCTGGTCATCGACATCGGTGGCGGTTCTACGGAACTGGTCATCGGCGAAGATTTCGAACCTTTGCTGGCAGAAAGCCGCCGTATGGGCTGTGTCAGTTTTGCGCAGATGTTTTTCCCGGAAGGCGAAATCAGTCGCAGCAACTTCAAACGTGCGCAACTCGCTGCCGCGCAGAAGCTGGAAACACTGGCCTGGCAGTACCGTCTGCAAGGCTGGCAGTATGCGCTGGGCGCGTCCGGCAGTATCAAAGCGGCTTACGAAGTGCTGGTCGCAATGGGGGAGAAAGACGGACTGATCACCCCTGAGCGTCTGGAAATGCTGACCGAAGCGGTGCTGAATTTCAAAAAATTCAGTGATCTGGATTTACCGGGCTTATCGGAAGACCGTCAGTCAGTGTTTGTGCCGGGACTGGCGATTTTGCGTGGCGTATTTGATGCGCTGGCTGTCAAAGAGCTGCGTCTTTCAGACGGCGCGCTGCGTGAAGGTGTGCTGTATGAGATGGAGGGTCGTTTCCGTCACCAGGACATCCGCACGCGTACCGCGAAAAGTCTGGCCGACCATTACAATATCGACCGGGAACAGGCGCGCCGCGTGCTGGAAACCACCGAGCAGCTATACAGCCAGTGGTTAGCGCAAAATACTAAACTGGTGCAGCCGCAGCTGGAATCACTGCTGAAATTCAGCGCCATGCTGCATGAAGTGGGTCTGAGCATTAACCACTCCGGAATGCATCGCCACTCTTCTTATATCCTGCAAAACACTAATTTGCCGGGCTTTAATCAGGAACAGCAAACTCTGCTGGCGACGCTGGTACGTTTCCATCGTAAAGCCATCAAGCTGGAAGAATTGCCACGCCTGAATCTGTTTAAGAAGAAACACTATATTCCTCTTATTCAGCTGCTGCGTCTTGGCGCATTACTCAATAACCAGCGCCAGTCCACGACCACACCGGAATCCCTGCGGTTATCTACCGATGATAATCACTGGACCCTGCGTTTCCCGGCCGGATATCTGGCGCAGAACAACCTGGTTCAGCTGGATTTTGAAAAAGAACAAAGCTACTGGGATGACGTCACGGGCTGGAAACTGATGCTCGAAGAAGAAGACGGCGCAGCGGAAGACTAATTCGTTTGTCGCTATAAAAAAGCCCTCCGGCACAACGTGCTCAGAGGGCTTTTTATTTTCTATGCCCCAATCACCCGCGAAATCAGGTAGCAGGGAAATCGAGCAATGTGGCCAGTGGCTCCGGTTTACCCACCAGATATCCCTGCATGTAATCGACGCCCAGCGCATGGAGCGCAGCTTTCTGTTCTTCCGTCTCCACATACTCCGCCACAATAGACAGATGCTTCATACGTGCGACCTGGCAGATAGATTGCACAATGTAAGCATCCAGTGAATCGGTGAGCATATTGCGCACAAAACTGCCGTCAATTTTCAGGATGTCGGCCTGAATAGCTTTCAGACGTCCGTAACTGGCGTAACCGGTGCCAAAATCGTCTATTGCAATCCGGCAGCCATAAGCACGCAGTTCCCGCATCGCGAAGTCGGCATATTTCATATTCTGCAAAAGATGCGATTCGGTGACTTCCAGTACGATCTGGAACGGCTCAATTTCATATTCCAGCATCAGCGATTTAAAATCGCGGGTGAACGTCGGACGACATAACGTCGATGGCGTGAAATTTACGGCAAAACGCAGGCTCGGCAGACGTACACGGTTCTGATTAATAAACATCAGCGCATGCCGGAGTACCCACATATCCATCTGATAAGACAGCCCGAATTCGTGAACCACCGGCAGGAATTTATCCGGCGTGATCAGGGTATCCTGCGAACCATCAAACATGCGCAGCAGGATTTCGTAATAGCTGTCGCCGCGAACACCCAGTATCGGCTGAGCCATCAGAACAAAGCGGTCGTCATCTAAAGCACGCTGAATTTTGTGCAGCATGTCGACTTTGTCTCTGATCTCCAGCTGAACCTGACTGTGGTCGCTTTTGTTCGACTCAGGCTGACCGGTGGTCAGTGAAACTTCTGCAATACCACTGAGTTCACCCAGCAAAATAGGCAGATGCTCGACTGGCGAATATACCGTGCAGTACGACAAACCAATGTTGGGATGCAACGGCAAACCGTTCCAGAGCAGGCGGAAATCCTCGAGATAATCATGCAGCCCCTGCAATTTCATATCTGCATCTTCACAGTTCAGGCGC
This sequence comes from Rahnella sp. AN3-3W3, assembly GCF_003263545.1. Taxonomy (NCBI): domain Bacteria; kingdom Pseudomonadati; phylum Pseudomonadota; class Gammaproteobacteria; order Enterobacterales; family Yersiniaceae; genus Rahnella; species Rahnella sp. AN3-3W3. The sequence continues at coordinate 137,175 of NZ_JYDG01000013.1, read as the reverse complement.
AGAACCAGATCATAGCCGGGTAAGTGATACACACGCTCGCCGGACTGAAGGAGAGGTTTGAGCCCGACTGCCAGTTGCTGTTTGAACTGGATCCGCAGCTGCATCCCGTAGTTACGGCTGAGAACGTCCATATCCGACACGCGGATGAAGCAAAGCATGGAACGCGGATGGCGGGCTAAATCGCGGTTAAAGGCACGCAGATTAGGCAAACCAAACACCGGATCCAGCAGGGCGGCTGATTTGAATTTTTTCATCAGCAGTCGCTGGCGCGAAGAAAGCGCCGACATCAGCAACAGCGTAATGGTGTAAACCAGCATCAGCGCAGAAACAAAGACCAGATTATGAACAAAGCCGGTTTCTGAGATAAACCCCTGATAATTGTAGAATAATACAGTGAGCGTAATACTCCATACGATACTGATGAAGTAATAGCCATAGCGTAACGCCCCGAACAGCATCACAGGGAAAAGCAGCGTCAGAGTGTAATCACTCAGCAAAATTTTTGTGAACGGCTCGCTTATACTGGGCACGCTGAGCAGCGTGACCATGGTGGCCATGACCAGAAACCAGACCACCATTTCGGTGGTTTTCACGCCCGGCGCCCGTTGCTTACGCAACATCATCCGCAACACGCGCCAGTAGCGGGGCTGACGAATCATGCGGATCACCAGGTAAATGACATGCGAATTGAGCAAAATGCCGATGATCATCGCCTGCAAATTGATGAGTGTCCGCAACGTCACAAAATCAGCCGTGACCAGCCCCAGATAACCCGGCAGCAACCCGCTTTCCACCACAATTTGCAGTACAGTCATGAAGAAGACCGTGAGGAACACCAGCAACCAGCCGACACGTATCCACGCCAGATTCATCAGACCTAATGGCGCCGACCAGCGATTTCCGGCCTGCCAGCGGTATCCGAGCCAGGCCAGAAAAAGCGAGGTGAAATAAATAACCGTCAGCAACGTCGCCATTTCTGCGCCGACCCTGAAATAATAACGCAGGAACAACGTCAGGACGATCCCGGGTAATGCAGCCCAGTCAAATACCATCAGCAGCGCAACACACGTCGCCAACGGCATATAAATCAGATAGGTGCGACCTTCAGGCAAAAATATGATCGGAGAAAGCCATGAGGTAACGGGGATCAAGACCAGCGCGCAAATGACGGGAAGTCCCCACCATTTATGGCGAATCTCATGCCAGGAAAAAATTTTACGCATTCAGTCCATCTAAGTTTTGCGCATGAACTTCATGCCGCGGTGAGTGATTCATCGTGTAACGGACGCCAGACAAGCTGGCTGACAACCGCAGTTGCAGACGTCGTCTAAAATTATCGTAGTAAAAACGTCACTTCACACAAAATAACTGAAGAAAAAAGAATACAGCGGAGGTCAGAGTACAACGCTTCAAAATAAGACTGAATTCTAATGTCACTTATCTTAAATCCCTTGATGCAGATCATTAAACACAATCTTTGTGTTTTAACGTAAAAATCATCTTAAACAAATTCATCGCGTGACTAACAGAATGGTTTTTATATCCAGTGATATAGAATAATCCGAGGAAAAAGGAAAATTACTCGTTTACAAAAATGGACGTTACGGAAATTCGCTTTTATTTGATTATCTGGCTGCTCGTTTAGATGTGTTATATATTGTAAACGTTATCATTTGCAGTTCTTCATCCTTCCACCGGAGCAACGATTTACTTAAGCGATCAAATTATGTCTCGAAAAACCAACATCACAATGACGAAAATCGTTTTATCGATCAGCTTCATTATTTTGTTAGGACGTCTGGTCTATTCCGGTATCGGCGCGTATTCCCACCATCAGAACCAAAAACAACAGCAAACAGATGGGCAAACTGTCGCACCTCAGGAACCGACTTCCGACAAAACTTGTACCGGCACACTCAAGACCTGCCGCTACCATAAGGACTAAGGATCCCGAATGTCTGCCGAAAAACCAAAAAGTTACGGACAAAAACTCGCCGAGAGTCGTGGCCGGATCCTCGATCTCCTGCTTAACACCGATGATCTTGCTGACAGCATTCTCGGTGAAGAAATTGACGTTGATGATGCCACCCGCGCCAGGCTGATGGATTACACCGCGGAGCTGAGCTCGCGGGTGCAGAAACTCCATGCCGCTGACGTGGCGGATGTGCTGGAAGCGTTACCCATTCACGAACGCCTCGCGTTGTGGCGGCTGGTTGAACCCGCTGCCCGCGGTAAGGCGCTGGTCGAAGTCTCTGAAACCGTCTGGGACAGTCTCATTGAGGAAATGAGCGACAAGGATCTGCTGAAAACCATGTCTCTGCTGGATGTGGATGATCAGGTCTATCTGGCCGAATATCTGCCGCGTGACCTGACGGGCCGCGTGCTTACCTCACTGGATCCGCGTCAGCGCGATAAAGTGCGCGAGGTGATGAAATTCAATAAAGAGTGCGTCGGCAGGATCATGGACTTCGAGCTGCTGACGGTTCGCCCTGATGTTTCTCTAGGCACCGTGCAGCGCTTTCTTCGTCTGAATAAAGTCATCCCTGAAGCGTCCGATAAGCTGTTTATCACTGACCGTAAAAACACGTTATTAGGCGAACTGCCGCTGACGGCGATTTTGCTGAACCCGCCGCATACGCTGGTTTCAGACGTCATGGTCACCGATCTCACCAGTTTTGAGCCAGAAGATAAAGCCGAAGATGCTGCCAGTGCGTTCGAACGTTATGACCTGATCACTGCGCCGGTGGTGGACAAAAAAGGCAAGCTGATGGGACGTCTGACGGTGGAAGAAATCGTCGATTTCGTCAATAACGACACCGACAGCAATTTACGCCGCATGGGCGGGCTGAGCCCGGAAGAGGATGTCTTTTCACCGGTCACTAAAGCGGTGCGTAATCGCTGGGCGTGGCTGGCGATCAATCTGTGTACGGCTTTCGTGGCGTCGCGCGTGATCGGTTTGTTTGAACATACGATTTCACAACTGGTGGCGCTGGCTGCCCTGATGCCAATTGTTGCCGGCATCGGCGGGAATACAGGCAATCAAACCATCACCATGATTGTCCGCGGACTGGCCCTGCACCATGTCCAGCTCGGTAACCTGAAGTTCCTGATGTTCAGGGAACTGGGCGTCGCGCTGATTAACGGCCTCGTCTGGGGCGGACTGATGGGCGTCGTGACCTGGCTGCTGTACAGCGACTGGGAAATGGGCGCCGTAATGACGCTGGCGATGGTGCTGAACCTGCTGCTGGCAGCGCTGATGGGTGTGGTCATTCCGCTGACCATGGTGCGTCTGGGGCGCGACCCTGCGGTCGGTTCCAGCGTGATGATAACTGCCCTGACAGATACCGGTGGATTCTTTATCTTCCTCGGCCTCGCCACCATTTTCCTGCTCTGACCCTCTTATTCCGGCCATCCGGCCGGAATATTCGTCAACTATTCCAACGTAATGTAAAATTTATATTAATAATTAGTCACGCTTTTCCGATACTGATAACGATACTGATAACGATACTGAGAGTACGTGTCATCGTTTGTGCTCATGGTGACGCCTGAGTGATAAAAAATACAAAAACGACCATCACTGCAACTGTTCTGGATCCAAACACCAGTCAGAAAAAGGTTTTCACCGTGGAAAAAAGCAAACCACCCCCGATCATAATAAGCCGGGCGAACTGGACATCTCACGTACTGTTAGGCATTTCTGTCTGCCTGCTGGCGCTCGCCTGTATGAGCGTGATCCAGAAATCATCCAGCCTTGCAGGCTTGTGGCTGCCAACAGCGCTGATGATCCCGGTTCTGTTTCGCCATCGCTACCGCGACTGGCTGCCATTACTGTGTGCCAGCGCATTGGGCATTGCTGCCGCACATACCGTTCTGGGCACGCCTTTCCTGCGCTATCTGCCTTACCTGCTTAACAATCTTTTTGAAGCCGCATTTTGCGCGGCATTGTTGCGGCGATTGTTGCCGGAGCAGGATCCCCTTACCGGCCTCGGTTACTGGGTCAGATTCCTGATGGTTGCGGTCATTTTCTGTCCGCTGGTCAGCTCATTAATCATGATGCTGTTTATCCTGCACATTCAATCGCCGGTGGAGTTGCAAAGTCGTTTTGCCACCTGGTTCATGTCTGAAGCTGTCGCAATCCTGGCGCTTACCCCGCTCGGGCTGGTTTATCAGCGCGGTTATTTCAGGAAAAACCTGACTTCCGGGCGTTTTTTCGGATTGCTTCTGACGCTCATCATCACGCTGGCGGCAGGTTTTCTGGCGCTCAAATGGCTGCCTTATACCTTCGCCTTTATCACCATTCCGCTGTTGTGGTGCGCCATCCGTTTACCCCGCATAGAAGCGTTCATTATTTTCCTGTCCATGACGCTGATGATTGCTTTACTGCACACCAGCGGCATTGTTTCCGTGCAGCCGCATACCGTCGTACAAATTCCTCAGGGGCTGATTTTCCTGCCACTGCTGCTGATCCTGACTCCGGCAAACGCCATGGCGATGGCGATGCACGCCCTGCGGGCAGAGAAATCGCATATCACGCAAAGTGAAAATCGTTTTCGCAACGCGATGGAACACTCGGCAATCGGCATGGCGCTGGTATCCCCGCAAGGCAGGCTGCTGCAGGTCAATAAATCGCTGTGTAATCTGCTAGGGTATGAGGCGGAATATCTCACCACGCTGACCTTCCAGGAAATTACTTATCAGGAGGATTTGGGCAAGGATCTGGCGATGCTGGAGCAACTGCTTAACGATGAAATCCAGACCTACACCATGGAAAAACGTTACCTGTGTCGTAACGGAGAAGTGATTTGGGCTTTACTCGCCGTGTCGCTGGTGCGCGATGAAGAACAAAATCCGCTGTATTTCATTTCTCAGATTGAAGATATCAACGAGCTCAAACATACCGAAATGACCAATAAGCGTCTTTCGGAAGCGCTGCATGAAGAGAAAGAACTCATGCACATCACCCTCAATTCCATCAACGAGGCGGTGATTTCCACCGACCGGAATATGAATATCACGTTCATGAATCCGGTGGCGGAGAAAATGACCGGATGGACCGAGGAACAGGCGCAGGGCCAGCCGGTGAACCGCATTGTACTCATCAGCAAAGGGCAGGATGGTCCGCTAATCGACAATCTGCTGCACTTTGATATCAACGAAAATCTTCACTCTTCCGTTGAGCGTTCACTGGTGTTGCATGGCCATCATACCGGTCTGTTTGATGTCCAGCTGGCGGTGTCTCCGCTGCGTACGTTGAAAGATGAACCAATCGGGATCGTGCTGGTATTACAGGACGTCAGCAGATCGCGCGAACTGATGCGCAGGCTGAGCTACAGCGCGTCCCACGATTTACTGACCGGATTGTCGAACCGTGGCAGTTTCGAATCCAGCTTGAAAAAAGCACTGAATCTGATAGCCACTGCGCATCAGTCGCACTGTCTGGCGTTTATCGATCTGGATCATTTCAAAGCGATTAATGACACGGCCGGGCACGCCGCAGGTGACGAACTGTTACGTCAGATCAGTACGCTGATGCAGGAACACATGCGCAACAGTGACCGCCTCGCGCGGCTGGGCGGCGATGAGTTTGCGCTGATCTTATTTGATTGTCCGGTGGAACAGGGTTTGAACACCCTCTCAAAACTGGTGAGTGAAATCAATCAGTTCGAATTTATCTGGGAAGACAAAATTTACCGCATCGGTGCCAGCGCCGGATTAACGAAGATGAATGACCCCACCGTCAGCGGCAGCGAATACATGGCACAGGCGGATAAGGCCTGTTATACCGCGAAAAATAACGGACGGGGACGGGTTTTCCGCTATGAGCCGCAACAAAAAACCGCCAGCGTTCATACCGACGACAGCATTTTCCCGCCTGAAAAACCTTAGCCAGCACGGATTAAGGCATATCCGGTTGCCAGTCGTTATTGAACCATAAATGCAGCGTGGCGTAAGTGCGCCACGGTTTCCAGACTTCGGCATAGCGGGCAATTTCCCCCGGCGTCATGCCCGGAAAACGCTGTTTAATCAGATAATCACCGCCGAGAAAAACGTCCGGCGCAGACCATGCCCGCATAGCCACATAACTGGCCGTCCAGCTGCCAATTCCCGGCATCGCCAGCAGTAATCTGACACCTTCCTGCACATCGGTAATGTCATCGAGCGGCAACCGCCCTTCTTCCACTGCCTGCGCAATATTGATCAGACAGGCTGCGCGTTTGGCCTGCACGCCGATACCGCGTAAATCATCGACCGTTAATTTCGCCATCGCCGCCGGAGACGGAAACAAATGTGTCAGCGCCGCGAATGGCGTGCTCACCGGCTCGCCCCATTTTTCGGTCAGCCGGGTTGCCAGCGTCGCGGCCATTTTCACACTGACCAGTTGCCCGAGAATGGCCCTGACCGTCAGCTCAAAACGGTTGATGCAGCCCGGCAGACGTAATCCCACGGCGTTTTCAGCCAGCGGACCTAAACCCTCAGCGATAAGTAATGGCTGCGCATCGAGATCCAGTAAACGCCGCACCTGCTTTGCCACGCTATTCTTCACCGGCTCAAGCGACGGCGAAATCTCAAGTTCGACGCTGTTAATGTCCGCCAAAGGCCGCAGCCGCAACCAGCCGGTCAGCCGCACGCCGTTGTGTATTACCGCCAGCGTCCGCTGATAATAGTCGCCGTCCTGCTGCTCGATGCCCTGCAACGCACGCGCACCGAGAAACGCCGTCATCCACTGCCAGTCATACGGAGGCTGATACGTCAGAAGCATTTGGGTCACAGGATGATCCTTATAAAAATGGCCCCCGGTTGGGAGCCATAATTCGCATTCAGAACAAAAGAATAGACTATTTTCTACGCCAGGTGGTGCCTGCAGCTCCGTCTTCTAACACGATGCCCATTTCATTCAGACGATCGCGCGCTTTATCCGCCATACCCCAGTCTTTGCTGGCGCGGGCATCGTTGCGCTGTTTGATCAACGCTTCGATTTCAGCAACTTCATCGTCGTTATCCGCCTGCGCTCCGGATTTCAGGAACAGCTCCGGATCCTGCTCCAGCAAGCCGAGCACGCCCGCCAGCTGACGCAGTTCTGCTGCCAGACCGTTGGCCGCCGCCATATCTTCCGCTTTCAGGCGGTTGATGTCGCGCGCCATATCGAACAGCACGGAATAGGCTTCCGGCGTGTTGAAATCGTCGTCCATTGCCGCACGAAAACGCGCCACGAAAGCCTCACCACCGGCTGGCGTTGCACTAACGTCCGTGCCGCGCAGCGCGGTATACAGACGTTCCATCGACGTACGTGCCAGTTTCAGGTTCTCTTCGCTGTAGTTCAGCTGGCTGCGGTAATGGCCAGACATCAGGAAGTAACGCACGCTTTCGGCGTCGTAATATTTCAGCACATCGCGCACGGTAAAGAAGTTGTCCAGTGACTTGGACATCTTTTCGCGGTCGATCATGACCATGCCGGAGTGCATCCAGGTGTTGACGTACGGGCCGTCGTGCGCGCAGCTGGACTGAGCAATTTCGTTTTCGTGGTGCGGGAACATCAGGTCAGAACCGCCGCCGTGAATATCGAAATGCGCGCCAAGCTGTTTGCAGTTCATAGCAGAACATTCGATATGCCAGCCCGGACGGCCTTCGCCCCACGGTGACGTCCAGCTCGGCTCACCCGGCTTGGACATTTTCCACAGTACAAAGTCCATCGGATTGCGTTTCACGTTGGCTTCAACTTCAACGCGGGCGCCCGCCTGCAACTGATCCAGATCCTGACGGGATAACACGCCGTAATCCGGATCGCTCTCCACCCAGAACATCACGTCGCCGTTCGACGCCACATACGCGTGGTCACGGTCGATCAGCTTCTGCACGATATCGATGATTTCATGAATGTGACCGGTGGCGCGAGGCTCAGAATCCGGCGGCAGAATGTTCAGTGCAGCAAAATCCGCGTGCATTTCGGCGATCATACGATCGGTCAATGCCATAAAGGTTTCGCCATTCTCAGCGGCACGTTTAATGATTTTGTCGTCGATATCGGTAATGTTACGCACGTATTTCAGGTCATAACCAACGTAACGCAGGTAACGCGACACCACGTCGAAAGACACAAAGGTGCGACCGTGGCCGATATGACACAGGTCGTAAACAGTGATCCCACACACGTACATCCCGACTTTACCGGCATGAATTGGCTTGAATTCCTCTTTTTGGCGACTCAGGGTATTAAAAATCTTCAGCATCAGGCTATTCCGTGTGTTGGGCGTAGAAAATGACGTTGGCGCATTTAAGCGACACTAACGGCCATAATATAACGAAAATGATTTCACCGAAATGGCATAAGGCCGCCGGACGGGCTTTAGTGGTCATAAAGGCGCTGCTGACGGCAACTTTTGAGTTATGGTATAAGAAAAGGCTATAGTAGCCGCTCTGACACAGAGCACACATCAACATTAGCAGGATGATAATTATGGTCACTTTCCACACCAACCACGGCGACATCGTCATTAAAACTTTCGCTGACAAAGCGCCAGCCACGGTTGAAAACTTCCTGAACTATTGCCGTAAAGGCTTCTACGACAACACAATTTTCCACCGTGTTATTAACGGCTTCATGATCCAGGGCGGCGGTTTTGAGCCAGGCATGAACCAGAAAAATACCGATGCACCTATCGATAACGAAGCAGACAACGGCCTGAAAAACACCAAAGGCACGCTGGCGATGGCGCGTACCAACGATCCACATTCTGCTACCGCACAGTTCTTCATCAACGTAACTGACAACGACTTCCTGAACCACAGCGGCAAAAATGCGCAGGGTTGGGGCTACTGTGTATTTGCAGAAGTTGTTGAAGGTATGGACGTGGTTGACGCGATCAAAGCCGTCAAAACGGGCCGCAGCGGTATGCACCAGGACGTTCCAAAAGAAGATGTTGTGATCAAAAGCGTGACAGTCAGCGAATAACAGACGTTTTTAAGAACACGTCGGCATGACCACGTTTTTTATCGCAGATATCCATCTTTGCGCACAGGAACCGGCAATCACTGCCGGTTTCCTTCGTTTTCTACGTGAAGATGCGCCACAGGCCGATGCTCTGTACATTCTCGGCGACCTTTTCGAAGCCTGGATTGGCGACGACGATCCGCAGCCACTTCACGCAGAAATCTCCGCCGCACTGAATCATTTGCACCAGCAAGGCGTGCCCTGCTTCTTTATTCACGGCAACCGCGATTTTCTGCTCGGCAGACGTTTCGCCCGCGACAGCCTGATGACGCTGCTGCCGGAGAAAAAAGTGCTCGAGCTGTACGGACGCCGCATCCTGATCCTGCACGGCGACACGCTGTGTACCGACGATGTCGCGTATCAAAACTTCCGCAAAAAAGTCCACAATCCGTTTATCCAGAAACTTTTCCTGATGCTGCCACTGAAATGGCGACTGGGTATTGCTGCCAGAATGCGCGCTAACAGTAAGGCGTCGAATCAGGGTAAATCACTGGAGATTATGGATGTGAACCCGCAGGCGGTGGTCAGCGAAATGCAGATGGCTGGCGTCGAGTGGATGATCCACGGCCATACCCATCGGCCAGCCATTCACGATGTCACGCTCGGAAACAAAACCGGCCATCGTGTGGTACTCGGCGCATGGCACGAAGAAGGTTCGATGGTGAAAGTCACCGCCGATAACGTCGAGCTGATCAGCTTCCCGTTTTAAGTCCGCAGACGGGTACACCGCTGTGGAAGCGGAACTGCTCGTCCGGGGTTAAGATCAGTTCCGCTTCAATCCTGCCAAACTCCTCTACCCGCTCACTAATATCCGTTCCGGCATATTGCTCTGCCAGCGCCAGATAATCGGCAAAATGCCGTGATTCAGAACGCAGCAGCGAAGTGTAAAAACGCGACAAGGTTTCATCGAGATGCGGCGCTATTTTGGCAAAACGCTCGCAAGAGCGCGCTTCGATGTATGCGCCGATGATCAGCCGGTCGACCAGAATATTCAGATCATCGTGATGGCGGGTATGTTTAATCATGCCGCTGGCGTAGCGCGATGGTGAAAGCTGGGTGTAGGTGATATTGCGTTTTTGCATGATTTCCACCACTTGTTCAAAGTGATGAAGTTCTTCACGCGCCAGACGCGCCGCACAAAATAGCAGTTCTGTGCGGTCCAGATATTTGGTCATCAGGCTCATCGCCGTCGCCGCCGCTTTCTTTTCACAGTTAGCGTGGTCAATCAGCATGACCGTCTGATTTTCCAGCGCCACATCCACCCACAGAGCGGGCGTTTCACAGTGAAGAAAATCATAAATCGGTGCCAGTAAAGCCTGCGTCATAAATCAGTTTCCACTCAAGTTTGTCTTTAATATATTGGTTTGGATTATACAAATCTGCCGCCAACTTCTCATCAAAAATGCGCCGTTTTCCGGCCACGCAACCGTTTTCCTCCCTCTCGGAGCGTGTTATCATTTGCGCCCTCGCAGTTTCTATTTCCGAATCACAGGAGCTTTAAAGACATGTCATCCAACGTTACCCCGGCAAAAATCGCCATCGTTATGGGGTCTAAAAGTGACTGGGCGACCATGCAGTTCGCCGCCGAAGTTCTCACAACGCTGAATATTCCTTTCCATGTCGATATCGTCTCCGCTCACCGCACACCGGATAAATTGTTCACTTTCGCTGAGCAGGCTTCTGCCAATGGCTTTGATGTGATCATCGCGGGTGCCGGTGGCGCAGCACATTTACCAGGCATGCTGGCGGCAAAAACGCTGGTGCCGGTACTCGGTGTTCCGGTTCAGAGTGCTGCCCTGAGTGGCATCGACAGTCTGTATTCCATCGTACAAATGCCACGTGGTATTCCGGTCGGTACGCTGGCGATCGGAAAAGCCGGTGCAGCTAACGCCGCTTTGCTGGCCGCACAAATTCTGGCGCTTCACGATGCTGAGATTGCTAAAAATCTGGCTGCATGGCGCACTGCACAAACTGACGAAGTGCTGAATAATCCCGATCCGCGGGAGGAAGCATGAAGCCGGTTTGCGTCCTTGGAAACGGTCAGTTAGGCCGGATGCTGCGTCAGGCTGGTGAACCGCTGGGCATCGCCGTGTATCCCGTCGGGCTTGATGCCGAACCGGAAGCCGTGCCATATCAGCAAAGCGTGATCACCGCTGAAATCGAACGCTGGCCGGAAACTGCACTGACCCGCGAACTGGCAACGCACAACGCGTTTGTTAACCGCGAGATTTTCCCACGCCTGGCTGACCGCCTGACGCAAAAACAGTTGCTCGACCAGCTCGGTCTGGCAACTGCGCCGTGGCAGTTGCTGGCTGATGCCGCCGAATGGCCGCAGGTTTTCTCTCAGCTTGGCGAACTGGCGATTGTTAAACGTCGCGTCGGCGGGTACGACGGCCGTGGTCAGTGGCGCTTACGTTCTGGCGAAGAAAAGACTCTGCCGCAGGATTGCTACGGCGAATGCATCGTTGAGCAGGGCATCAATTTTTCCGGCGAAGTTTCGCTGGTGGGCGCACGCGGTCACGACGGCAACACTGTGTTTTATCCGCTGACCCACAACCTGCATCAGGACGGCATTTTACGCACCAGCGTCGCATTGCCGCAGCCGGACGCAGCCCTGCAACAGCAGGCAGAAAGCATGCTGTCAGCCATTCTCAACGAACTGAATTATGTCGGCGTGATGGCGATGGAATGTTTCGTGGTCAGCGAAGGTTTGCTGATCAATGAGCTGGCTCCGCGCGTTCACAACAGCGGTCACTGGACGCAAAACGGCGCGTCCTACAGCCAGTTTGAGATGCATTTGCGCGCCATCCTTGGTCTGCCGCTGCCGAAACCGGTCGTCAGTACGCCGTCGGTGATGGTGAATCTGATTGGCACGGATGTGTCAGAAGATTGGCTGAGCCTGCCGCTGGTCAATCTGCACTGGTACGAGAAAGACGTGCGTCCGGGTCGTAAAGTCGGACACCTGAATCTCAACGACGCCAGCGCCAGCCTGCTGAAAGACACTCTCAACGCACTGGTCCCGATGCTGCCGTCAGAATACGCCAGCGGCATTGAATGGGCAGTTGAAAAGCTTTGATTTGAGCACCTCCTTCCCCTGCGAAGGGGAAGGTTGGGGTGGGGTATTAAGGTCAAAATCTCATAGTTAAAGTGTGCTTTGACAAACAGTTTGCCATTAAAACCCCCTCCCTGCCTCCCCCTTCGCAGGGGGAGGAGTTTAGAAACTACGCGTCGTATTGCCGGAATAATGCCCGCCCCCGCAACAACCGCACACCCAGCCAGCCACCGCAGACGGACAACAACACCGCGCTAACCACCGGCACCGCAATCCACATCAGGTAATTCGGTTCCCACGGGAAATCGAACACTTTGCGTTGCAGCAGCCACAGTGCGGCTTCCGCGCCAATCGCAGCAGCGATACCCGCCACCAGACCAAGCACGGCAAACTCACACCACAGCGTCCGGTGCAGCATTTTTTTGCTGGCCCCCAGCGTGCGGTAAACGATCAGCTCCTGACGGCGCTGACGCATACCGACCTGAATCTGCGCGATTAATAACAATCCACCACACAGCATCACCAGCAGAACCATCACTTCCAGCGCCCTGCTCACCTGCTGTAAGACCTGACCGACCTGCCGCAGGATAGAACCAATATCCAGCAAACTCAGCGTCGGGAACTGGCGGTTTAGCTGCGTAATGGTGCTGACATCCCCGTGATAACGGAAACTGGTCAGCCAGCTTTGCGGCTGTGCATCCAGCGCACCCGGCGGGAAGATGAAGTAGAAATTCGGCTTCAGGCTGTCCCAGTCCACTTTCCGCAGGCTGGTGATTTTGGCACTGAATTCCTGCGTATCGCCGCTAAAGGTCACGGTATCGCCAGGCTTCAGCCCCAGGCGCCCCGCCAGCCCTTCATCTATCGACACTTCACCGGCCTTCGGTGGCCCGTCGCCCGCGACCAGCGGATTATGATCCGGCAGCCCCTCCATCCAGGTCAGATTCAGCTCACGGTTCACAGCTTCGCCGCCAGCATCGTCCGGTTTGATGATATCCGTGGCAACCTTGTCGTTAATCTTCGTCAGACGCACGCGCACAATCGGATAGAAGGTTTCCGGCTCCGCTTTATGCTGATGCAGGAAGTGCTTCACCTGCGGAATTTGCTCTTTGGTGATATTAAGCAGGAAGTAATTCGGGCTGTCCGGCGGCAGCTGTTGCTCCCAGCGATCCAGCAAATCCCCGCGCATCACCAGCAGCAAGGCCAGCAACATAAATGACATCGAGAACGCCGCCAGCTGACTGAGTGTCACCCACGGCTGGCGCAGCAGACGGTTAACGGCCAGACGCAGCGGTAACTGACGAAACGTCAGCTTGCGTAGCAACAACAGCGCCCCCCAGCCAATCACACCGAGCAGCAGCGAAAGTACCAGCACGCCCGCCAGCAGTGACCAGAGCAGCGAACTGCCGCCCATCAGTACCGCCAGCAGACCGACGACCACCAGCACCATCACCGGCAGGAAATACCGCAGCGGCCAGACGTTCGCCACCACATCCTGACGCAGCACCCGCAGCGGCTGAGTGGCCAGCAACTGACGATACGGACGGATGCCGATCAGCAGAGAAATCACCACCATAGCGCCCATCGACCACACCCATGGCCAGCCACCGGCAGGCGGCAACGCCTCGGGCAGAACCGGTGCCAGCACCTTCATCAGGATGGCTTCGAATACCAGCCCGACCACGCTGCCGCACAATCCTGCCAGCACCAGCACCGACAGCCACTGTCCGATAATCAGTTTTTGCAGCGCCTTTTTCCCGGCACCCAGCGTTTTCAGCACGGCAACCAGATCGTAACGGCTGCGGCAGTAATGCCCCATCGACACCGCGATCGCCGCAATCGACAACATCAGGGTCAGCAGCGCCGACAATGTGAGGAATTGCTGTGAACGCTGTAATGATTTGCCCAGCGCGCCATCTGAATCCTCCATGCCGGTCCAGCGTTGATCCGGCTTGAGCAGCCCTTTGATCGCATCGCCATAGGTCTGAATGGCCTGCGGCGAACCGGCAAACATATAGCGATACGTCAGACGGCTGCCCGGCTGCACCGCGCCGGTTTTCGGTACGTCATCCAGATTCATGATCACGCGTGGCGCAGTCTGGAACGGGTTAAAGCCCGAATCCGGTTCCTGAACAATCACTCCGGCAATTTTCAGCGTGGTATCGCCGACGTCCAGATTGTCACCGACTTTCACGTTCAGCAGCGCCAGTAAACGAGGCGCGACCAGCACGGTTCCCGGCTGAGGTTTCAGCCCTGCCGGTTCGGTTTGTAACGCGCCATAAAGCGGATACGCCAGATCGGTGGCTTTGACGGCCGCCAGCTGCGGCGTTTCACCGGCAAAGGTCATGGTCATAAACGAGAGCTGACGGCTGACTTTCAGCCCCTGCGTCTGCGCATCTTGCAACCAGGCTTCGGTAATCGGATGCGCGGAACGCAACACGCGATCGCCTGCGATAAATTCGCGGCTTTGCTGACTCAGCCCTTTGTCCATACGGTCGCTGATGCTGCCGAGCGCCAGCACACATGCCACCGCCAGCGTCAGCGCCAGCCAGACAATCAGCAGCGAAGGCGATCGCCATTCCCGCCAGAACCAGCGCCAGATCATGCTTCCTCCCACAATTTCCCGTCGCGCAGACGTAAGCGGCGCTGACACCGCGCCGCCAGCTGTTCATCATGCGTGACCAGAATCAGCGTGGTCGCCGCGTCGCGGTTCAGTGAGAACAACAAGTCGACGATACGTTCGCCGGTTGCGCGATCCAGATTGCCGGTCGGCTCATCGGCAAACAGCAGTTTAGGTTTACCGATGAATGCCCGCGCCAGCGCCACACGCTGCTGTTCGCCGCCGGAAAGCTGCGCCGGAAGATGATGCAGACGCCCGCCCAGCCCGAGACTTTCCAGCAACTGCACCGCCTGCTGACGGCTGCTGCTGTCGCTTTCGCCGCGCAACAGCGCAGGAAGTTGCACGTTTTCCAGCGCGTTGAGCGTCGGCACCAGCATGAATGACTGGAACACAAAGCCGACATTTTTTGCCCGCAACGCTGCGCGCCCTTCCTCATTAAGTTCGCCAAGAGATTTGCCCAGCAACTTCACGTCGCCGCTGGTGCCATCATCCAGCCCGGCAAGAATGCCGAGCAGGGTGGATTTACCGGAACCGGATTCGCCAATCAGGGCAATTGTCTGGGCAGGTTTGACAACCAGCTCCACACCGGACAGGATGGTGAGCTGACCTTCACCCTGACCGACGTGCTTACTTAAATGATGAACTTCAAGAACATTTTCCGCTGGCATCTCCCCTTCCTTATGTTGTTAGGATTATTGAGTTTTCGCGCCGTTGCTGCTGATAACTTGCTGATTATTGGCGACAGTTTGAGTGCTGTCTATCGCCTTCCGGTAGCCGAATCGTGGCCGACATTACTGAATGACAAATGGCAAAAAGAAGGTGGCAAGCCCACCATTATTAACGCCAGCATCAGCGGCGATACCGCTGAACAAGGGCTGGCGCGTTTGCAAACGTTGCTGGAACAACACCATCCGCGCTGGGTGCTGATTGAACTGGGCGCTAACGACGGATTGCGCGGTTTCCCGCCGCAAACCATTTCGCAAACGCTGACGCAGATAATCAGTCAGGTCAAACAGGCCAATGCCCAACCGCTGCTGATGCAAATCCGCCTGCCCCCTAATTATGGCCGTCGCTACGGGGATGCGTTCTACGCTATTTATCCGGCGCTGGCGAAGCAGGAAAATATCCCGCTGGTGCCGTTCTTTATGGAACAGGTCGCCGTTAAACCTGAATGGATGCAGGACGACGGTTTGCATCCGGCACTGGCAGCACAGTCGTTTATTGCCGGCTGGATGTCAGAAAAACTCACACCGCTGCTGACGCATTAAGTTTAAAATACGACGAATAAAATAATACCGGGACGTGAGTAAAACCAAGACGTTACCTTTTCATCCGACTCCCTAGTAAATCACAGTCATAAAAAATAGGGACATCCCACAGGTAAAGTTATGCAAAAAGCTGTATTAATCACCGGTTGTTCAAGCGGTATCGGGCTGGTCGCCGCACAGGATTTACGCGCTCGTGGCTACCGGGTACTGGCGGCATGCCGCAAAACGCAAGATATCGACACGCTGCAACAAATGGGTTTTGAAACTGTTCAGCTCGATCTTGATGATAAACAGAGTGTGGAACGCGCCGCCGCCGAGGTCATCGCGCTGACGGGAAACCGTCTGTACGGCCTGTTTAATAACGCGGGTTACGGCGTTTACGGGCCACTTAACAGCATCAGCCGTGAACAGTTCGAGCAACAATTCTCTACCAATCTGTTTGGCACGCATCAGCTGACGCAGCTTTTGCTGCCGGCCATGTTGCCGCACGGCGAAGGACGTATTATCCAGACCAGTTCGGTGATGGGGCTGATTACCACGCCGCGTCGTGCGTTTATGCCGCCAGTAAATTTGCGCTGGAAGCCTGGTCCGACACGCTGCGTATGGAGCTGCACGGCACGGGAATTCAGGTCAGCCTGATTGAACCCGGCCCGCTGAGCAGTAATTTCACCGCCAATGTCAGTCAGTCACAAGCCGATCAGCCGGTAGAAAATCCGGGTATTGCGCGACGTTTTACGCTCAAGCCGGAGGCAGTTTTACCCAAACTGCACCATGCTTTAGAAAACCCGCGCGCGCGTTTTCGTTATCCGGTCACGCTGGTCGCCCATGCACTGACGGTGCTTAAACGCCTGTTGCCAGCCCGTTTGCTGGACAAAATATTACGCGGAAACAGCTAAGTAAAAACGATAAGGGGTTGAAGCGGCACGAGTCGCCCCCATTTGTTCTTAAATACTTTAAATTTCTATACCCTAAATAATTCGGGTTGCGGGAAGACGGCCAGTTCACGAGATACCGGGAGCTTAGATAACTAAGTGACCGGGATGAGTGAGCGCAGCCAACGCATCAGCAGCTCGAAGTATGACGGGTAGCGGAGAGACAGAATTCATGCTTGCACAACCTACAGTAATCGATATCAACGAATCCAACTTGCACCAGACGCTGGAACAATCCATGTCTGTGCCGGTGATGTTCTATTTCTGGTCTGAACGCAGCCAGCACTGCCTGCAACTGGGGCCGATTCTCGACAAACTGGCTGTGGAATACGCCGGTCAGCTGATCCTGGCAAAAGTGGATTGCGATGCCGAGCAGATGATTGCTCAGCAGTTTGGTCTGCGTTCTATCCCTGCCGTGTACCTGTTTAAAGACGGTCAGCCTGTCGATGGTTTCCAGGGGCCTCAGCCCGAAGAAGTGATACGCGAACTGCTGCAAAAAGTGTTGCCGAAAGAAGAAGAACTGAAACTCGCTCAGGCGCAGGAAATGCTGCAGGCGGGCAATGTGGCGGAAGCCCTGCCGCTGCTGAAAGATGCCTGGCAGCTGAGCAATTACCGCAGTGATATCGGCTTGCTGCTGGCGGAAACGCAAATTCATCTGAACCGCACCGATGATGCCGAAGCCGTGCTGGCGACCATTCCGTTACAGGATAAAGATTCCCGTTATCAGGGGCTGATCGCACAAATCGAACTGCTCAAACAGGCCGCAGATACGCCGGAAATTCAGCTATTGCAACAGGAACTCCAGCAGGATCCTGAGAACGCTGAACTCATCGTCAAACTCAGCCTGCAATTGCATCAGGTCGGGCGCAACGAAGAAGCGCTTGAACTGCTGATGGCGCCGCTGAAAAAAGATTTAGGCGCGGCGAACGGTGCAGCGCGTAAAACGCTGATGGATATCATGGCCGCTCTCGGTACCGGCGATGCGCTGGCTGCCAAATATCGCCGCCAGTTATATTCTCTGCTGTATTAATTCATACGGCCCGGCTGTAAGATATCAGACGCACGTCACTGAACAGGACGTGCGTTTTTTTTGAGCTTCCCCCCGCCTTTTATCCCCTGAACTATCCTTTATTAATACGATGTAACGGTTATTTGTGCGACAATTCATCACACACTTTGCCGGTCGGCAAATGTGCCAGGGACATGTTTTTACTCGACTATTTCATCCGGATTAGTCAGGACACAGTTTTACAGGAGTTCACCCTATGTTTGATCTGATTCCCATTCCTATCCTTATTTTGATCGTGCTGGCGCTGCTGGTGGTTTACGCCGGGATCAAAATTGTGCCTCAGGGTTATCAGTGGACTGTCGAGCGCTTCGGCCGTTACACCAAAACGCTGATGCCGGGGCTGAATCTGGTGGTGCCATTTGTTGACCGCATCGGCCGTAAAATCAATATGATGGAACAGGTGCTGGATATTCCTTCTCAGGAAGTGATTTCTCGCGATAACGCCAACGTTGCCATTGACGCCGTGTGCTTTATTCAGGTGATTGACCCGGCGCGTGCCGCGTATGAAGTCAGCAATCTGGAACAGGCGATCGTTAACCTGACCATGACCAACTTCCGTACGGTTCTGGGTTCGATGGAACTTGACGAAATGCTGTCACAACGTGACAACATCAACGCACGTTTGCTGCATATCGTCGACGAAGCCACCAATCCGTGGGGCGTCAAAATCACCCGTATCGAAATCCGTGATGTGCGTCCGCCTGCTGAACTGATTTCCGCCATGAACGCGCAGATGAAAGCCGAACGTACAAAACGTGCCGATATTCTGGAAGCTGAAGGTGTGCGTCAGTCTGCCATTTTGCGGGCTGAAGGTGAGAAGCAGTCGCAGATTTTGAAAGCGGAAGGTGAGCGTCAGTCAGCGTTCCTGCAGGCCGAAGCGCGTGAACGTGCGGCGGAAGCAGAAGCCCAGGCAACCAAAATGGTGTCTGAAGCGATTGAAGCCGGTAGCGTGCAGGCGATTAACTACTTCGTGGCACAAAAATATACCGATGCACTGACCAAAATCGGTTCTGCTAATAACAGCAAAATCATCATGATGCCGCTGGATGCCACCAGTCTGATGGGCTCCATTGGCGGGATTGCTGAGCTGCTGAAAGAAACCAAAGGCGGCAAATAATGCTGCACGATTTCATGGCAAATCCGCACGTATTCTGGCTGTCTCTGGGCGGCCTGTTGCTGGCGGCTGAGCTGGTGGGTGCGAGTGGTTACTTGCTGTGGAGCGGCGTGGCGGCGGCCTTAGTGGGCGCTGTCACGTGGATCCTGCCGTTGCCGTGGGAATGGTCAGGCACTGCGTTTGCGCTGCTGACCATTCTGGCGGCGTGGCTGTGGTGGAAGTGGCTGAATCAGCGTGTCGACAAATCGGCGGGCAATTCAGCGCTGAACCAGCGCGGCCAGCAGTTAGTAGGCACTCACGCCACCGTGCTGGAACCGGTTACTAACCAGTTTACGCGGGTACAGATCGGTGACAGCAGCTGGCGGGCAATTTGCGCGTCGCCGCTGAACGTCGGTGACAAAGTGGTGATCACCGGCGTAGAAGGCGCGACGCTGCGCGTGGAACCTGAGGCTCGCTAAAACAAAATCTCAGTGCTTATGACAGCATCCGCTGAGGTTATCAATGATCGGGCAGTCTGCCCCTTCGTCACCCGGACAGGCATCCGCCAGCGTCAGTAAGCGCTCACGCATTACTTTCAGTTCTTCAATGTGCCGCGCAATTTCGGCGGCCTTTTCTAATGTCCGCGCTTTCACGTCCGCACTGTGGCGATCCGGGTTGTGGAATAACGCCACCAGTTCCTGACACTCTTCCAGCGTGAATCCGACCTGCCGCGCCTGACGCAATAACGTCAGTTCTTCGATATGTTTTTGCGCATAACTGCGGTAGCCGTTTTCGCTGCGAGCCGGTGCAGTAACCAGCCCCTTCTCTTCATAAAATCGAATCGCTTTACTGGTGAGACCGGTTTTTTTCGCTACATCACTGATGTTCATTTCGCCTCCACGACAAGCTGATTGTTGCGCATGATACGAACATCATACGCCATGAAATTAAAATAACAGAGACTGCGGCTTGACCTTCCCCTTGCTGGAAGGTTTATCCTCTGTCCTGAGTGAAGTTAACCCAAGGAAAATGATCATGACAACCACCGTATTATCTCTGCAAGGCCTGTCCTGCGGGCACTGCGTGGCTTCAACGCGTAAAGCGCTGGAAGCCGTGGAAGGCACGACTGCCGTTGAAGTTTCTCTGGATAAAGCCATCGTCAAAGGCGATGCCAGCAGCCAGAGTCTGGTTGATGCCGTGGTTAACGCCGGTTATGAAGCACAGGTGGTGGAAGACGCATCCCCAAAATCTGAGCCGCTGACCGATAAGGCGAAAGTTTTGCCGGAACCCCTGTCAGCGGCGGCGTCACCTGTTCCGGCAGAAACTCATGCACCACAAACCGCAGACGACAGCGTGCAGCTGTTGCTCAGCGGGATGAGCTGCGCCAGTTGCGTCAGTAAAGTGCAGCGGGCGCTGGAAGGCGTGAACGGTGTCGAACGGGCACGCGTCAATCTGGCGGAACGCAGTGCGCTGGTCAGCGGTAATGCCGACCAGAATGCGCTGATTGCCGCCGTTGAACAGGCCGGTTACGGCGCCGAAATCATTATCGACGAAACTAAACGCCGTGAGCGCCAGCAACAAACCTCACGCAAAAGTATGATCCGCTTCAGCTGGCAGGCGGCTCTTGGCTTAGCTGCGGGTATCCCGATGATGTTATGGGGATTACTCGGCGGTGAAATGATGGTGACCGCCAGCAACCAGACCGGCTGGCTGATTGTCGGCCTGCTGACGTTGCTGATCATGATTGTCGCGGGCGGCCATTTTTACCGAAGCGCCTGGAAAAGCCTGATGCACGGCAGCGCCAATATGGACACGCTGGTGTCGCTCGGTACTGGCGCGGCCTGGATATTTTCCTTCGCCGTCAGCCTGTGGCCGGAGGCGTTCCCGATGCAGGCACGTCATCTTTATTATGAAGCCAGCGTGATGATTATTGGTCTGATTAACCTCGGCCACGCGCTGGAACAACGCGGACGTCAGCGTTCGTCTCAGGCACTTGAACGTTTGCTGGATCTGACCCCGCCGACCGCACGCGTGGTTACCGAAGAAGGCGAGAAAACCCTGCCGCTGGCTGACGTTCAGCAAGGGATGATGCTGCGCCTGACGACCGGTGACCGCGTGCCGGTTGACGGCGAAATTCAACGTGGTGAAGCCTGGATGGATGAAGCGATGCTGACCGGGGAGCCGATCCCTCAGCAAAAATCGCAGGGTGAAAAAGTGCACGCCGGTACGCTGGTGAAAGACGGCAGCGTGCTGTTCCGCGCAGATGCCATCGGCAGCCAGACCACCCTTTCACGCATTATTAATCTGGTGCGTGAAGCCCAAAGCAGTAAACCTGAAATCGGTAAGCTGGCGGATAAAATCTCTGCTGTCTTCGTACCGGTTGTGGTGCTGATTGCGTTATTCAGCGGTGCCATCTGGTACTTCTTTGGTCCGCAACCGCAACTGATGTATACGCTGGTGATTGTCACAACGGTACTGATTATCGCCTGTCCTTGTGCGCTCGGTCTGGCAACACCGATGTCGATTACCGCCGGTGTCGGACGCGCCGCTGAGTTTGGTGTGCTGGTGCGCGATGCCGATGCACTGCAAAAAGCCAGTACGCTTTCAACACTGGTGTTTGATAAAACCGGCACGCTGACCGAAGGCCAGCCCAAAGTGACAGACATTCATACGTTCAGCGGTTTCAGTGAACAACAGGTTTTACGGTTTGCAGCCGCACTGGAAAAAGGTTCACACCATCCTCTTGCCCAGGCCATTGTCGAAAAAGCGCAAGGGCTGGAAATCCCTGATATCGCGAATTTCCGTACCCTTGGCGGGCTGGGTTTGCGCGGTGACGTGGAAGAACAATCCCTGCTGCTGGGCAATCAGGCGCTGATGCATGAAAACGGGGTGGATACTCAGGCGGCTGACACGTTGCTGGATACGTTAGCCAGCGAAGGTGCCACGCCGGTATTGCTGGCTGCTAACGGCAAGATTGCGGCGCTGTTTGCCCTGCGGGATCCGCTGCGTGAAGACAGCGTCAGTGCGTTGCAACGCCTGCATCAGCTGGGTTATCAGCTGGTGATGCTGACCGGCGACAACCCGCGAACTGCGCAAGCCATTGCGGCGCAGGCGGGAATTGACACGGTGATTGCCGGCGTGCGTCCGGAAGGGAAAGCCGACGCCATCAAAGCGTTGCAGGCCAAAGGGCAGCAGGTCGCGATGATTGGCGATGGCATTAACGATGCTCCGGCGCTGGCTCAGGCGGATGTCGGTATTGCGATGGGCAGCGGCAGCGATGTGGCGATTGAAACCGCGGCGATTACGCTGATGCGCCCGGGCCTGAACGGTGTCGCCGATGCGCTGGCAATGTCTCAGGCGACACTGCGAAATATGAAGCAGAACCTGCTGGGTGCTTTTGTTTACAACGTGATTGGTATTCCGGTTGCCGCCGGTGTGCTTTATCCGCTGACCGGAACTCTGCTCAGCCCGATAGTGGCGGGTGCTGCGATGGCGCTGTCTTCCATCACGGTGGTCGCCAACGCAAACCGTCTGTTGCGCTTTTCACCTAAAAAAGGACAGTCATGAAAAACACGCCGAAAAAACAAGACGTTTCCCCTGTTCGCTAAACCGCAGCCGCGTTAGCATGGTCTCTCATTTTTCGGGAGACCCTGCATTATGGCGCCTTTCTTAAACCGGGCATTCAGCTGGCTTCGCCGGCTGTTTCCCGCTGAGTATTCCTATCCCGCCCTGGATATCCGGCTTCCCGGCAATCGCTATTTGCATCTGGTCGGCAGTATTCATATGGGCACGCAGGATATGCAACCGCTGCCTGCGCAACTGTTGCGCCGCCTGAAAAAAGCCGATGCGCTGATAGTCGAGGCAGATATCAGCGGCACCGATTCCCCTTTCAGTATGACCGGCGAATACCCTCCGCTGGCTGAACGCCTTTCTGAATCGCAATATCTGCACGTCGAACGTTTATGCGAAGAACTGGGTGTGTCGATGTGGACGCTTAATCCTTTGCCGTCATGGCAGGTCGCGCTGATGTTGCAGGCCACGCAGGCGCAGCGTCTCGGACTGCGCGGAAATTACGGCATCGATTATCAGCTGTTGCACAACGCTAAAGAGCAGAACACGCCAGTCATTGAACTGGAAGGGCCGGAGGAGCAGTTTGCGCTGTTGCAGCAACTTCCCGACGACGGGCTCGGACTGCTGGAAGATACCCTGACGCACTGGCACACCAACGCGCGCCTGCTGCAAACCATGATCAGCTGGTGGCTGGACAGCAAACCAGGGCTGGCGGTCGAGCAGCTTCCGAATACCTTTAGCAGTGATTTATATGATGTGCTGATGAATCAGCGAAATGTGCGCTGGAAAAAACAGCTGCTGGACTTACCTGCAGGAAACTATGTGGTAGCAGTCGGTGCGCTGCATTTGTACGGCGAAGGGAATTTGCCGGAGCTGCTGAAAGGATAAAAAAATGGCCGGTTTTTAAGGCCGGCCAGTCAAAGAGGAATTTCATTTTATTAGTTATAGCTTCAGTACCGGCCTTTTCAGGCACAGCACCGGCGCGCACAGGGTATCAATCTGCGGCGGGTCTTGGCAATAACCATTCATTGCTCTACTATTTCATCCTCGCTCAGTAATCATACTTTATTGTTTGTTTTCATCAGATTGAGCTGATGACGATTTTCCGAACAAAAAAGTAAATAAAATAGGCGGTAATCATGACACCCGCGGTCATCCTCCTGGAAAAAAACAACGTCAGCTTTACCCTTCACCCGTACGAACACAGCAGCGATGAAACCAATTTTGGCGATGAAGCCGTGAAAAAACTCGGGCTGGATGCGCGTCAGGTTTATAAAACGCTGCTCGTTTCGCTCAACGGCGATGCCAAAAATCTGGCCGTTGCCGTCACGCCGGTGGCGTCGAAGCTGGATTTAAAAAAGGTCGCCAAAGCCCTGAAGGCCAAAAAAGCCGATATGGCAGATCCGTCCATCGCCCAGCGCATCACCGGTTATCTGGTCGGCGGCATCAGCCCGCTGGGACAGAAAAAACTGCTGCCGACGGTGATCGACAGTCCGGCGCAGACGTTTTCCACGATTTATGTTTCAGGCGGTAAACGTGGACTTGATATTGAACTGGCGGCAGGCGATCTTTGCCGTTTACTCAAAGGCCAGTTTGCCGATATCGCTAAAGTCGACTGACCGGCAGGTACCCTGCACCTCTACATTAAGAAGGCTTCCTCCGCTATGACAGACACGACGTCAACGCCAGTCAGCCCGCAGAAAGACGCAGTCAAGAAGACTGCGTTTTCTATTCTGGCGGCGATCAGCGTTTCTCATCTGCTCAATGACATGATTCAGTCGCTGATACTGGCGATTTATCCGTTACTGCAAAACCAGTTTTCCCTGAGCTTTACGCAAATCGGGCTGATTACCCTGACGTATCAGATAACCGCCTCGCTGTTGCAACCGCTTATCGGCTATTACACCGACAAGCATCCGCAACCCTATTCTCTGCCGATCGGCATGGGCTTTACGCTCTCCGGCCTGCTGTTGCTGGCGGTCGCGCAGAGTTTCCCGGTGGTGTTGCTGGCGGCGGCGCTGGTTGGCACAGGCTCTTCGGTGTTCCATCCGGAATCGTCGCGCGTGGCACGTATGGCTTCCGGCGGACGTCACGGACTGGCGCAGTCGCTGTTCCAGGTCGGTGGCAATCTGGGTTCTTCACTTGGCCCGTTACTCGCGGCGCTGATCATCGCGCCTTACGGTAAAGGCAACGTCGCATGGTTCTCGCTGGCGGCGCTGCTGGGGATTGTCGTGCTGCTGCAAATCAGTAAATGGTATCGCCAGCAAAATCAGATCGCCAAAAAGCGTGGCCCGGTGAGCAGCAATATCACCCTGCTGCCGCGTAAAACCGTGGCGATGTCGATGGGTATTCTGCTGGTGCTGATTTTCTCAAAGTATTTCTACCTGACCAGCCTGAGCAGTTATTACACCTTTTACCTGATCCATAAATTTGGCGTCTCGGTACAAAGCGCGCAAATCCATTTGTTCGTCTTCCTGTTTGCCGTCGCAGCAGGCACCATTATCGGCGGGCCGGTGGGCGATAGGATTGGGCGCAAATACGTCATCTGGGTCTCAATTCTGGGTGTCGCGCCATTTACGCTACTTTTGCCTCATGCCAATCTGATGTGGACCAGCGTGCTGAGCGTGATTATCGGTGTGATCCTGGCCTCGGCATTCTCAGCCATTCTGGTGTTCGCGCAGGAGCTGATGCCGGGCAAAGTCGGCATGGTTTCCGGCCTGTTCTTCGGTCTGGCCTTTGGTATGGGCGGGCTGGGCGCCGCGGTTCTCGGCTATGTGGCGGATAAAACCAGCATCGAACTGGTGTATCAGATTTGTGCCTTCCTGCCGTTGCTTGGGATCCTGACAGCATTCCTGCCAAATATTGAACGCAAATAGCCCTTAACCTTTCCTTCCCGGCTGCCGATAGTTAAATATCGGCAGCGTCTGAACCCCTATTCCCTTGATATCTGCCTGATAAAACCCATTTAAATCCCGCGTTGGAATTTTTTTTATCGTCTGCTGATGATTTTTAATAAAAAAGGCCAAAATTCCCCAACGCGAAAGCGATTTTTACCATAAACTTAGAAACAATCAGCAACATATTTGCTTTATGCATAACCAGAAGGAGTCTGAATGCATCATTCTACGCCTCTCATCACTACCATCGTTGGCGGTCTGGTCCTGGCCTTCCTGTTAGGAATGCTTGCCAACCGCCTGCGTATTTCTCCTCTGGTTGGCTATCTCGCCGCTGGCGTGCTGGCCGGCCCTTTTACACCGGGCTTCGTTGCAGACACCTCACTGGCACCGGAACTGGCTGAAATCGGCGTCATTCTGCTGATGTTTGGCGTCGGTCTGCATTTTTCCCTGAAAGATCTCCTCGCCGTAAAGTCGATAGCCATTCCCGGCGCTGTAGCGCAAATCGCGGTAGCGACGCTGCTTGGGATGGGGTTATCAAGTCTGATGGGCTGGGATCTGGCGACCGGGCTGGTGTTCGGGCTGTGTTTGTCCACCGCCAGTACCGTAGTGCTGTTGCGTGCTCTGGAAGAGCGGCAACTGATTGACAGCCAGCGCGGGCAAATCGCCATCGGCTGGCTGATTGTTGAAGATCTGGTGATGGTGCTGACGCTGGTTCTGCTGCCTGCGTTCAGCGGCATGCTGGAAAGCCATCATTCCAGCCCGGTCGAACTGCTGACCGGACTGGCAGTGACCATTGGTAAAGTGATTGCGTTCATGGTGCTGATGATGGTGGTCGGCCGCCGCGTGGTACCGTGGATCCTCGCCAAAACCGCCAGTACCGGTTCACGCGAACTGTTTACGCTGTCTGTTCTGGCGCTGGCGCTGGGCATCGCGTACGGCGCCGTCGAATTCTTTGACGTGTCGTTCGCGCTGGGTGCGTTCTTCGCCGGTATGGTGCTCAATGAATCCGAACTCAGCCAGCGTGCGGCGCACGACACGTTACCGCTGCGCGATGCGTTTGCGGTACTGTTCTTCGTCTCGGTTGGCATGTTATTCGACCCGATGATTCTGGTGCGTGAACCGCTGACCGTCATTGCCACGCTGGCGATCATCGTGTTCGGTAAATCCATTGCCGCGTTCCTGCTGGTGAAAATGTTCGGGCACTCCAAACGCACCGCGTTGACGATTTCCGTCAGTCTGGCGCAGATTGGTGAATTCGCCTTTATTCTCGCAGGCCTTGGGATTTCACTGGGTTTACTGTCTGAACATGGCCGCAATCTGGTACTGGCGGGGGCCATTTTGTCGATTATGTTTAACCCGCTGCTGTTCACGTTGCTTGAAAAATATCTGGCGAAAACAGAAACCATCGAAGACCAGAGCGTTGAAGAAGCCGTTGAAGACGAGAAGCAAATCCCGTTCGATTTATGCAATCACGCACTGCTGGTCGGTTATGGACGTGTCGGCAGCCTGCTCGGTGAGAAACTTCAGGCCGCCGGAATCCCGCTGGTGGTGATTGAAAATTCGCGTCCGCGTGTCGAAGCGCTGCGCGATCAGGGCATCAGCACGGTGCTGGGCAATGCTGCCAATCAGGAAGTGATGGATCTGGCACGTCTCGACTGCGCCCGCTGGCTGCTGGTGACCATTCCCAATGGTTATGAAGCCGGAGAAATCGTCGCCTCTGCGCGTGCCAAACGGCCTAATATCGAGATTATCGCCCGCGCGCATTATGATGACGAAGTGACTTACATCCTGGAACGTGGTGCAAATCGCGTAGTGATGGGCGAACGTGAAATTGCCAACAGCATGGTGGATATGTTGCAGATAGATGCCATGACCGAAGACGAAAAAAGGCCGTTTTGCCCGATCTGATTTGTTCCTAACGCCGGGCGTAGTACTTTTGCTGCGCCTGCGCCCCTTCCCGCAAAAAATTCCCTTTAACTTTCGCGACATAAAAAACACCTAATCAGATCATTTCGCGGTATTCTCTTTTTATGTCAAAAATTGACCGGTACTGCGATGTTGCTATCCCATCTGGAAACATTGAACATTTTGAGCACGCCGGTCTGGGTTGTCTCAGTACATAACCAGCAAATTCTTTTCGCTAATACGGCGGCCAGAAAACTTGCGGGTAACAGTTTGCTGGGCCCCCTGCGCAACGGTCAGTTTTCGGTCCAGTCTTTGCAATCCCTCGAGTCCTATCTGCCTCATCTGCAAAAAGGCGATCAGGTCATTGAAATCTGGACCATCCACAAAGAAGGCCGCGCCTTTCCCCTGAGCTGTCGTCTTTCTCTGGCACAGTTTGGCTTGCAGGAACCGGTCATCGTGTTCGAAGGAACGCATACCTCCGCGGCCAACGTTCCGGCACCCGGTTCGTTCCTGAGCGAAGCCCGACCTTACCGCCGTGATCAGAGCGGTTTCTATGAGCGATTTTTCCAGACTAATACGGCGCCAATGCTGCTGATTGACCCTGCTAATAACGGGCAGATTGTCGATGCGAATCTGGCGGCGACACGATTCTATGGCTATACACGCGACGAAATGTGCATGAGACACACCTGGGAAATCAATGCGATGGGCCAGGACGTGCTGCCGGTGATGCATGAAATCGCCCGTCTGCCCGGCGGACATAAACCGCTGACCTTTGTGCACAAACTGGCGGACGGTAATCTGCGCCATGTGCAGACTTACGCCGGCCCGGTGGACGTGGATGGCGTGCGGCTGATGCTGTGCATCATTCACGATATTACCGAGCAAAAGCGCCTTGAGCAGGAGCTGGAACATGCCGCACTCCGTGATCCGCTGACCGGACTGGGCAACCGCCGCCAGTTTATGCAACTGGTAGAAAACGCGCGGACGCAAAATCCGCAACGCACGCACAATTTCAGTCTGATGCTGGTCGATGCCGATCATTTCAAAGCAATTAACGATCAGCACGGGCATAACAAAGGCGATGATGCACTGGTGATGCTGGCGAGAACGCTGGAAACGGAGATCCGCGAAAGCGATACCGTATTCCGCTGGGGTGGCGAGGAGTTTCTGATTTTGCTGCCGCTGACCGGTCTGGAAGGCGCATTACACGTCGCTGAGACGCTCCGCTTAGCCGTTGAAGAGTATAAGCATCCTGATTTACCTTCGATGACAGTTAGCGTCGGTGTGGTGCAGTACGAAACCGGAGAAGACTTCACCAGACTGTTTAAACGTGTGGATGACGCGTTATATCGCGCAAAGACATCTGGAAGGAATCAGGTTCAAATGGGCTGAAAAAAGGGCGGGGATTCAATTTCCCGCCCTTTTCACTTTTCGTTCCCGGTGACGTTTAACGTTCCCAGTAACTCTCTTCCAGACTGTCTTCACGCTCCGGCAATCCTCGCGTCAGGCGCGGTGAATGCTGGTTCAGCACCTGATAACTCACGCGGTTGGCGTATTTACACACCTGCGCCAGTGAGGAGTACGTCAGATACTCGCGGGTATGTTTGCTGGAATTCGGCACGGAAGTGCGGTGAAAACCGTTAGCCGCGATGTCATGCAGCAGCGCAGAGAGCGCGCCATCCCCCGCCCCATTGGTATTCATGATTTTTTCCGGCCCGCCCATGTACGGCGCAATGTGGGAATAAATCTTCAGCGGCTCCTGACAGCATTCACGGCGCATCGCCCGGCTGAATTCATACTGATTAAATTCAGCAATCGCGCCCGGCAGCAACGGATGCTGAGTCGTGCGTTTGAATTCGTCCTCGGTATAACTCGCCATAAACAGACCGTTCGGTCCGGCGGTACACAACACCAGATCCACCCAGTCCAGCGCTTTATCCGCCGCCATCAGCGGATC
This sequence comes from Rahnella sp. AN3-3W3, assembly GCF_003263545.1. Lineage (NCBI taxonomy): Bacteria > Pseudomonadati > Pseudomonadota > Gammaproteobacteria > Enterobacterales > Yersiniaceae > Rahnella > Rahnella sp. AN3-3W3. The sequence goes on along the minus strand of NZ_JYDG01000013.1, from coordinate 107,820 downwards.
TTTCATGCCGGTCAGCGCAAACCCTTCGTCTTCGTTCATCGCCAGAATCGACACGTTATCGCGGATGAAATCGCGCCATGCCTGCGGATCTTCCGCGATGACGTATTGCGTCCCCAGCGTTAACACTACCGGCACATGGTATTTTTTAGCGTATTCAATGGCCTGCATGGTGGCTTCTGGCATCGGTTCGCCCGGCTTGCTGCGCAGCAGGTACGAGGTGAGCAGCAGCGCGGACGCGCCGGCAATCACATCTTCCGGCACGCTGCAGGCATGCAGTTCATTCATTTTGCCCGGACTGATGGCAAAGGTGCGCTCGCCGGTGTCACTGATCAGCGTGAAACAGCGGCCAATTGCGCCGTCCACGCCTTGCAGGAAATTAAGATCCACACGGCTTGAGGTGTTACACAAATAGCGGTAAGCGTAATCACCGATTTTGACGTTGTTACACATCACACCCAGCAGCACCGAACGGTCATCAGCCAGCACGGAATAATTGTGCAGCGTATTGCCGACGGTGCCACCGGCAAACTGATGGCTGATAAGCGCGTGGCTCATCAGTTCCTGATACAGCGCTTCCGACATCTCATCGTCAAGAATATTGGATTCACCCGGCGTCAGGCCGTAACGGGCCACAAAATTTTCATCCACGCGCGCTTCAATATCGACCATTGTCTGGTCGATGCCGACGATGTACGAGGCCCCGGCTTCAGATTCCGGCTGCATGGCCTGCAGCATGGAATCACGCAATAAAGGGTCACGCGCGCTGACCGGAAAATAGTGTTTAGACTTACGCTTACCAGGAAATTTCATTCATTATTCTCGGGAAATTCAAAAAACTCAGGCTTCATTCAGAAGTGCTGAGTGACCAGTTGTTGCAGCAGATCGATATGCTCCGGCTGGTCGTTTAAGGCGTCAATATATTCGAAGCGCTCGCCGCCTGCATGAATAAAAATCTCACGGTTCTCGCCTTTGATCTCTTCCAGCGTCTCCAGACAGTCTGCCGCAAAGCCAGGGCACAGGATCTGAATATGCTTAACGCCCTGAGCCGGAAGGCCTTTCAGTGTTTCATCCGTGTACGGGGTCAGCCACGGTTCGCGACCAAAGCGCGACTGGAAGGTCAGCATTATTTTGCCCGACGGCAGTTGCAGCGCATCGGTCAGCGCCTGCACGGTATCGCGGCAACGCTGTTCATAATCATCGCCTTCAGCGACAAAACGCTTAGGAATACCGTGGAAGGAGAGCACCAGACGATCCGGTTCGCCATGCTGAGCAAAGGAACGTTCGATGCTGGCTTTGAGCGCGGAAATATAGGCCGGATGGGTGGCGTAGTCACGGATAAAGCTCATTGAAGGCAGGCGACGCTGAGATTTTAGCACGCGCGCCACACCGTCAAAAACCGCGGCGCTGGTTGAGCAGGAGTATTGCGGATACAGCGGCAGTACCACCATTTTAGTCACGCCCTGCGCCAGCAGTTTTTCAATGGGTTCTTTCATGCCCGGCTTGCCGTAACTCATCGCCAGTTCAACCGGCGTGCCCGGCAGGCGTTCTGCCAGCGCTTTCTGCTGACGGCGGCTGTACACCATCAGCGGCGAACCTTCTTCCATCCAGACCGCTTTATACAGTTTGGACACGCGCGGGGAACGCAGCGGCAGGATCACCAAATTCAGGATCGGCCACCACAGCAGACGGGGCGTATCCACGACGCGGATATCACTCAAAAACTCAGCCAGATATTTTTTAACGGCCTGCGGAGTCGGTGCTTCCGGTGTTCCAAGATTGACCAGGAGAACACCGAATTTAGTCTGCGTCATGCTGAATATCCTAAATTGAAGGCATTGAAGCCGTGTGAAAAATGATGGGCGCCGCCGTTTTTGGTGCTGCAATTTGCAATGCTGAAAAGAGGCGCAGGTCATTGTAACGAAAACAAAGACGATGGGAACAACGGCATAAGCTATCAATGCGAATTGTTATTAATACCCTTCATACTTCACGCGGCAGATGCGTTGGCTGCGTTCACTCACCCGAATCACTTACTTCAGTAAGCTCATCGGGACTCGCTCGCTTGCCGCCTTCCTGCAGCTCGAAGTATTTTGGGTATTGGAAATGGAGACCCTAAAAAAACAAACGGGGCGACCGAAGTCACCCCGTGGTAGCGCGCAGTGCAGACGATTAGCTCAGGATTGCAGCCAGTTCGTCACGCACAGCAGAAACCTGCTGTGTGCCGTCAATTTTGACGTATTGAGTGTTACCCGCTTCTGCTTCTTTGCTGTAGTAAGATACCAGCGGCTCAGTCAGCTCATGGTATTCCACCAGACGTTTACGCACGGTTTCTTCCTGATCATCTTTACGGGTGATCAGTTCTTCGCCAGTCACATCATCTTTACCTTCCACTTTTGGCGGATTGTATTGGATGTGGTACACGCGGCCAGAGCCCGGGTGTACGCGACGGCCAACGATGCGATCAACGATCAGTTCATCAGGCACATCAAATTCCAGCACGTAATCCACTTTGATGCCCGCGTCTTTCATGGCATCAGCCTGCGGAATGGTGCGTGGGAAACCGTCTAACAGGAAACCGTTACGGCAATCTTCCTGTTGAATACGTTCTTTCACCAGTGCGATAACCAGTTCATCGGTCACCAGTTTACCGGCATCCATAATCTCTTTTGCTTTCTTGCCGAGCTCACTTCCGGCCTTCACAGCGGCGCGCAACATATCACCGGTAGAAATCTGAGGAATACCAAATTTCTCCATGATGAATTGAGCCTGAGTACCCTTACCTGCGCCCGGAGCGCCCAGCAGAATGATACGCATTGCGTAAATCCCCTTGCATGTAATTATTATGAATCACGAAAACCGGTCAACCATACCATTCTGAGCACTTTTGCTCAAGGAACACACCCCGCTGAAATTGGGGTTAAGCCTGCGCTATCCGGCGTTTTACCCACCAGGTTTGCGACACCACCGCCAGTACGATGATCACACCACCGGCAACCGCCGATGGCGCTGGATCCTCTTGTAAAAAAAGTGAGATCCAAAGCGGTGCCAGTGCGGTTTCCAGCAGCAAAAACAGCCCCGCATTGACCGGAGAAACCAGCCGTGTCGACATCGTAATCAGCCCCATCGCCAGCGGCATAATTACCGCGCCTTCAAGTGCTATCCATAGCCATTGTTCACCGGCTAAGGCGGGTAAACCATGCAAAACGCTGCCACCGGAAAAAATCACTACACAAAAAGAGGCCAGAATACCGCCCAGTGAAGGCAGCCCGACGGTACCGCTTTCGACTTTCGACGCGAAGATAAACGACAGCGCCATCGACACCGCCGTGGCCAGTGCAAAATAGTTGGCGACAGGGTCGTGGCTCGTGCTGCGTCCGCTCATCACCACGGCGACGCCCGCCATTCCGGCCAGTGCCGCCAGCATCAGCGGTTTATCAATGCGAACGCGGAAGAAAATCTGCGAAATCAATGCCGAGACAAACGGTGTGGAAGAGATGATCACCAGCACCGTGGCGATACTGCCGCGGTTAAGCGCATTGACGAAACAGGCTGACGCAATACAGAAGAACAACGTTGATAGCGCATTTTTACGGGTGATCCAAGGCACGCCCAGCGTGGAACGCGATGCCGGCCAGAACAGGTACAACATCGCCACCAGTGCCCACATAAACAGACCGCGCATTACCACGATCAGCCATGAGTCTTCGACCGACATCAGGCGGATAAAAACGGAATCGGTACTGAGGATCACCCCGCCGAGAATGCCGATAAGAGTACCCGTAAAAGTGCCGTTTACCGGCGAAGACTGACGCATGTTTACCTCCTGTGATTCAACATGCGACAAGGTTAATGCGCTTTCAACGGCAAAAAAAATGATATAAACAGACACGGAAGATGAAAAAAACTCACAAGGTATAAAATGAATGATCTCCCTTCGCTACGTGCCCTGCATTATTTCAAACAGGCTGCGCAGTTTGAAAGTTTCAGTACAGCGGCGGAATCCCTGAACGTGACACACAGCGCGATCAGCCATCAGATGAAAAATCTCGAAGGCTGGCTGGGGACGGTGTTATTTAATCGCACAGCTGGCCGCGTGTTTCTCACCGCTGACGGAATTAAACTGAAAACCTGCTGCGAACGGGTATTTGATGAGATAGCAAAAACCTGTCACGAGATCCGAAATGGCAGCGAACAGCATATGATCATTGCCTGCTCACCCAGTTTTCTGGCGCAGTGGCTGCTGCCGCGCATCAGCCGGTTTTCACAACTTTATCCGCAGATAACGCTTTCTTTTCAGACGCAGACCGCGCCCGGACAGCTGGAAAACCAGCGCACCGATGTGCTGATAAAAAGCGGTCCGCACATTGAAAACCCAGACACTGACGCTATGCAAATTGCCTCTGATTTTATCGGGCCGGTTTGTGCGCCTGGCTTGTGTCATGACCTGATGCCGCCGCCGGATTTCAGCGCCCTGCCCTTACTGCACGCCGATACGAAGATCAATGCCTGGCAGGAATGGGCAAAAGCGACGGGTGCGCCGGGCGATGTCAGTACCGGTAAACATTTCGATAATCTGATTCTGGCAATCCAGGCGGCGAAAAACGGGCTGGGGGTATGTATCGCACCGAAAATGCTGGTGGAGAAAGAGCTGGAGGAAGGTTCACTGATTGCGCCGGCGGGCTTTTGCGAAGTAGATCGCGCTACGACGGTGCTGGTGAGTTCTCAGCGCCGTGACGAGCCGGAGATCCGCGCATTCAGGGAATGGATCCGGGAAGAAGCGAGGCAATAAAAAAGGGTGTCGCTTTCACGACACCCTTTCATTTTACGCCCGGCGATTACGCCTGTAACAGCGTGTTCATACGGCGGATGAACAGGTTTGGATCTTCCAGCGTGCCGCGTTCTGCGAACAGCGCCTGATCCAGCAACAGCTCAATCCACTCGCTGAACTGGTCTTCATCAGCCACCTCAGAAGCACGTTTCACCAGCGCGTGTTCCGGGTTCAGCTCAAAGATGTATTTCACTTCCGGCGCTTCCTGACCGGCAGCGGCAAAGAGTTTTGCCATCTGCGTGGTCATTTCGTCGGCGCCGGTAGTAACGATGGCCGGCGTATCGGTCAGACGGTGCGTCAGACGCACTTCTTTCACACGGTCACCCAGCAGCGTTTTCACGCGCTCAACGAACGGCTCCAGCGCTTTTTCAGCTTCTTTCTGCTCTTCGCTTTCGTCAGCCAGTTTGTCCAGTGTATCGTCGGCCTTGCTGACGGACTGGAAGACTTTGCCATCAAACTCAGTCAGATAGCTCATCATCCATTCGTCGATGCGGTCAGACAACAGCAGAACTTCAATGCCTTTTTTGCGGAACAGTTCCAGATGCGGGCTGCTCTTCGCCGCGGCATAGCTGTCAGCAGTGATGTAATAAATTTTGTCCTGACCTTCCACCATGTTCGCCACATACTCTTCCAGCGACAAAGTCTGCTCGCTGCTGTCGTTGCGGGTGCTGGCGAAACGCAGCAGTTTGGCGATCGCTTCTTTGTTTGCGCCGTCTTCTGCCGGACCTTCTTTCAATACCAGACCAAACTGTTTCCAGAATTGCAGATATTTTTCGTTGTCGTCTTTCGCCAGTTTTTCCAGCATTTGCAGAACACGTTTGGTCAGCGCACTGCGCAGGTTCTGGGTAATGCGGCTGTCCTGAAGGATCTCACGTGACACGTTCAGAGGCAGATCGTTGGAATCTATCAGACCACGAACAAAACGCAGGTAGTTCGGCATGAACTGCTCGGCTTCATCCATGATAAACACGCGCTGAACATAGAGTTTCAGGCCGTGTTTATGATCGCGGTTCCACATATCCCACGGTGCCTGTGAAGGGATATACAGCAGGCTGGTGTATTCCTGCTTACCTTCAACGCGGTTATGGCTCCAGCTGAGCGGATCGCTGAAATCATGAGAAATGTGTTTGTAGAATTCTTTATATTCTTCGTCGGTCACTTCGGCTTTACCGCGGGTCCACAGAGCTTGCGCCTTGTTGATTTGTTCCCAGGTAACGGTGCCGTCTTCTTCGTTGCGGGTTTCGACTTCAACCGGCAGCGCAATGTGATCAGAGTATTTGCTGATGATGGAGCGAACACGCCAGTCATCCAGGAATTCGTCCTGATCTTCACGCAGATGCAGGGTAATTTCAGTGCCGCGATCTGCTTTCTCGATGTCCGCCAGGGTGTACTCGCCTTCACCGGCAGATTCCCAGAATACCCCTTCGTCAGCGCTGGCACCGGCTGCGCGGGTGCGCACGGTGACTTTATCCGCCACGATGAATGCAGAATAGAAACCGACACCGAACTGACCAATCAGCTGGCTGTCTTTCGCCTGCTCAGAACCCACAGATTGCAGGAACGCTTTGGTGCCGGATTTGGCAATAGTCCCGAGGTTGTCGATCACTTCATCACGGCTCATACCGATGCCGTTATCGCTCAGTGTCAGGGTGCGTTTTTCTTTATCAAACGACAGACGGACATGCAGCTCACCATCACCTTCATAAAGCTCAGGTGCGGACAGTGCGCGGAAACGCAGTTTGTCGGCGGCATCCGAGGCGTTGGAAATCAGCTCGCGCAGGAAAATTTCTTTGTTTGAATACAGAGAATGGATCATCAGATGAAGCAGTTGTTTTACTTCAGACTGGAAGCCACGTGTCTCTTGTCCTTTCATACTCATCAAATTACCTCAATCCAGATACTGTTATTGACCAAATCAGACGTTGAGGAATAAGTGGGGTTATATGTCAGGCTTTTCAAGCGCAGGAGGAAATTTTTAAGAAGAAATGCAGAGGCATAGCAGAATAATACGAGGCGCAGAAGGCTGCGCCCGTATAACAGTCAGAACCGGAAGGGGTTACGCCCGGCGAGGGAATGTGACAGCGTGGTGCCATCGACCATATCCAGTTCGCCACCGACCGGCACACCGTGCGCGATACGGCTCGCCAGCACGCCAAACTGGCCGCACATTTCAGCGATATAGTTGGCGGTCGCTTCGCCTTCGACCGTCGGATTGGTCGCCAGAATCACTTCCTGGATGTTTTCACTCTCCAGACGCTCTTCCAGACGGCCCAAACCAATGTCGTCAGGCCCGATGCCATCAAGGGGTGACAGGTGCCCCATCAGCACAAAATAGCGACCAGAAAACTGACCGGTTTGTTCTATCGCATGGATGTCAGCCGGACTTTCAACCACGCAAATCTGACCGTTTTCTTTACGCCGTGGATTGGCGCAAATGGTGCAGATTTCCTGTTCGGTAAAGGTACGGCAATCGGCACAGTGGCCGATCTCAGACATAGCACGCGTTAAAGACTGCGCCAGCCGCATTCCGCCGCTGCGATCACGTTGCAGCAGCTGGAATGCCATACGTTGCGCTGACTTCGGGCCAACGCCCGGCAGGCAACGCAACGCCTCCATTAAAGATTCAAGGAGAGGGCTGGTTTGCATCAGAACGGCATCTTAAAGCCTGGTGGCAACTGCATGCCGCCAGACACGGCTGCCATTTTTTCTTTCTGAGTTTCTTCGATACGACGTGCTGCATCGTTGAACGCCGCAGCGATCAGATCTTCCAGCATGTCTTTATCGTCTTCCAGCAGGCTCGGATCGATTTCAACGCGACGCACGTTGTGCGCACCATTGATGGTGATTTTCACCAGGCCAGCGCCTGACTCACCGGTCACTTCCAGCTGAGCGATTTCCGCCTGAGCCTGTTGCATTTTTTCCTGCATTTGCTGGGCCTGTTTCATCAGGTTACCAATGCCGCCTTTTCCAAACATAGTCTTCTCTCTCAGCAATGGCCGCGTCACAATCGCGCGTTTAAATTGGGCGGATACTTTCTTCATCCAGCTCCGCGTCGAAGAAACGACGCAGCGTCTGAATGTTGTTATCCGCAATAATAGACTGACGCGCCTGCGCCAGTTTTTCTTCATAAATGGCCTGTCGCCATTCCAGCGGCGTCTTCACCGCCAGATTATCATCTTCCAGCACGGTCAGTTCAACCGGCGTCTGATGCAATGCCGATAAGGCATCCGTCAGCACTTTCTGCGCGGACGGCGAATTCAGGTGCTTTTGCGAGGAACGCAGGTGCAGGCAAATTTTACCCGGCTCCGGCTGCTCGCGATACGCATTCAGCGCCAGTTGCTGTACCAGTTTTGGAATGGTCATCCGGCTGATTTCAGCCGCCCATTCGTCGCGTTCAATCGCTTCTTCCGCCAGACGGGAAGCCAGTTCAGGCGATTTTTCATATTCCAGCGCGGTGCGCAGCGCTTTCGGTGTCGCTACCGGTTCCGGTGCGACTTCCGGTTCCATCGTCGCTTTCCAGCGATAAGCCTCTTCTTTTACCGGCGCGGCAGGTTCTTTCTTCACCGCCAGAGTCTGCGCACGTTCAGTCACCGAAGCGAGGCGCTCCAGTGCTGAGGTTGCCGGCCGCGCTTTTCCTGGCGCTGCCGGCTCAGCTTTTTTTGGGGTGGTACTCCCCTGCCTGAGCAATTGTGTTCGCGCCTGTAAAAGTTGCGCGGTGGAATCCGGCATCGCGGCCGGCTCGGCATTGCCCTGTGGCGGCGGCGCATTGTAGTTTTGTTGCGACGACTGCTGCGGTTGCGCTAAAGCAGGACGCGATGGCTGTGGCGCTACAGCCGCCGGAACCGCGACCGGCTGCGGAGCCGGTTCAGCAATAATTACTTTGGGATGGAAGGCCAGCGCACGCAACAGGGTCATTTCAACGCCCATACGTTTGTCCGGCGCATACGCCAGCTCTTTGCGGCCTATCAGTAAAGTCTGGTAATAAAGCTGAACGTCAGCCGGCGGAATAACACGCGCCAGTTCGCGCAGACGTTGTTCGATAGCCGCGTAATGGTTATCGAGCACCGACGGCAACAGCTGAACCATCGCAATGCGGTGCAGCAGCGCCAGTGTTTCCACCAGCAGGTTTTCCCAGTCCACGCCACGTGACGCGGCTTGTTCAACCTGCGCCATCATCTGACCGCCATCGGCGCTGACCAGCGCTTCCAGCATCGCCAGCGGTTGCTCGTCGTCCAGCGTACCGAGCATTTGCGCCACGGTTTCGGTGGTGACGGCGCCCTGCCCCATGGCGATTGCCTGATCTGTCAGGCTCAGCGCATCACGCATACTGCCGTCGGCAGCACGGGAAAGCAGCTGTAACGCACGCGGTTCAGTGGTGATGGTTTCCTGCGTTAATACGTGTTCAAGCTGTTTACGGATCTGTTCAGCGTCCAGCGCTTTGAGATGGAACTGCAAACAACGCGACAAAATGGTGACGGGTAATTTTTGCGGATCGGTTGTCGCCAGCAGGAATTTGACGTGCGAAGGCGGCTCTTCCAGCGTTTTCAACAGCGCATTGAAGCTGTGACGCGAGAGCATGTGCACTTCGTCAATCAGGTAAACTTTGAAACGACCACGCGCCGGTGCGTATTGCACGTTATCGAGCAGTTCGCGGGTATCTTCGACTTTAGTACGGGAAGCGGCATCGATTTCAATTAAATCGACAAAACGGCCCTGCTCGATTTCACGGCAGTTATCGCACACGCCACAAGGCGTGGAGGTAATCCCGGTTTCGCAGTTAAGTCCTTTTGCCAGCAGACGGGCGATGGTGGTTTTCCCGACGCCACGGGTTCCGGAAAACAGGTAAGCGTGGTGGATGCGCCCGAGCGACAGGCCATTGGCCAGCGCGGTCAGCACATGTTCCTGTCCGACAACGTCGGCAAAAGTTTGGGGGCGCCACTTACGGGCAAGAACCTGATAGCTCATTAACACTTCATCGTTGATTTATAATGAATAATTTGACGATACACGAAAAAACATCGTTTAACCCGATTTTCTGCGCGGGTCGGCGAACCGGCGACTAAAGGCTAAGCATAATGATGCCCGCGCCAGACTGCCACTTCTTAGTGTACCAGCAGGGTCGCCATCATTCCTATTACTTTACTTTTTGCGTACCGCGCCGCAGTTTCTCCACCGTCGTCCTCCTCCTGACAATTCGCACAAGGGGATGAGGGCAAATTTTGCGCACTGATTACACTGAATTCACCTCTGTTCTGATAATGCTTCCTGCCCCGCGTAAGGAGAGCCATGAAATACCTGACATTGCCTTTATTACTGCTCTTTTCCCCCGCCGCACAGGCCAGCTGGGCGCTGGAAGGTTTTCCTGCGTTTGCCGAGCCGGTCAGCGGAATATTCACCAGCGATGCCACGTTACCCAAAGGACAGCGCGCACTGGAATTGCATCAGGATAATCAGTGCTGGCAACCTTCGGGCGCGGTAAAGCTTAACGAGATGCTGTCGCTGCAACCCTGTGAAAGTCATCCGCCGGTAAACTGGAAACAGTTTCGCACGGGCGATTATCAGGTACGCATTGATACCCGCAGCGGCACGCCCACGCTTCAGCTGAGCCTGAAAACGGCGCAGGAAGCCGTCGCCGCCGTGACAAAAACCTGTCCGCGTTGGGATGGCAAACCACTGACTGTGGAGGTATCCGGTACCTTCAGCGATGGCGAAACAGTGCGTGATTTTTATTCCGGCCAGAGTGCAGTGGTCGCTAATGGTCACATCACGATGACGCCCGATCCGGCCAGCGGCGGCCTGCTGTTGCTGGAATCTGCGGTGCGTAAAACTCCCGCCACTTTCAGCTGGCAAAACGCCACAGTCTATTTCGTGCTGACCGACAGATTCGAAAATGGCAATCCGGATAACGATCACAGCTATGGCCGTCACAGTGACGGAATGCAGGAAATCGGCACCTTCCATGGTGGCGATCTGGCCGGACTGACCAGCAAGCTGGATTATCTGCAACAACTGGGCGTGAACGCATTGTGGATCAGTTCGCCGCTGGAGCAGATCCACGGCTGGGTCGGTGGCGGCACCAAAGGTGATTTCCCGCATTATGCCTATCATGGCTATTACACGCTCGACTGGACAAAACTCGATGCCAATATGGGCACCGGCGAAGAGTTACAAAAGCTGATCAGCGAGGCGCACAGACGCGGGATCCGCATTCTCTTTGACGTGGTGGTCAATCACACCGGTTACGCCACGCTGGCGGATATGCAAACGTTCCATTTTGGCTCGCTGTATCTCAAAGGCGATGAAATCGAAAAGACGCTGGGCAAAAACTGGACCGACTGGAAACCCGGCCCCGGCCAGAACTGGCACAGTTTTAATGATTACATCAATTTCAGCGACAAAGACGGCTGGAGCACCTGGTGGGGCAAAAAATGGATCCGCACCGATATTGGCGATTATGACCCGCCCGGTTATGACGACCTGACCATGTCGCTGGCGTTCCTGCCGGATATCAAAACCGGATCCACACAAGCCAGCGGCCTGCCCTTTTTCTATCGTCACAAACCTGATACCGCCGCCCGCGAAATCCCCGGCGCTGCGCCCGGCGATTATCTGGTGACGTGGCTCAGTCAGTGGGTACGCGATTACGGCATTGACGGTTTTCGCGTCGATACCGCGAAACACGTGGAAAAACCGACGCTGGCGTTGCTGAAAGCGCGTTCTGCCGAAGCACTGAAACAGTGGAAAGCCGCCAATCCTTCACAGGCGCTGGATGACGCGCCGTTCTGGATGACCGGTGAAGCCTGGGGTCACGGCGTAATGAAAAGTGATTATTACGATAATGGCTTCGACGCGATGATCAACTTTGATTTTCAGGATCAGGCAGCGGCGGCGCTGAATTGTTTTGCAAATATCGATGCCACCTATCAGCAGATGGCGGAGGAAATGCAGGATTTCAATGTGCTGAGTTATCTCTCATCACACGATACCCGGTTATTTTTCACTGACGATGCCAAAGGGTCAGTTCCCCTGCAACAACGCGCGGCGGATTTATTACTGCTGGCACCGGGCGCGGTGCAGATCTATTACGGCGACGAAAGCGGTCGTCAGTTCGGCCCGACGGGTTCAGATCCTTTACAGGGAACGCGATCAGACATGAACTGGAATGAGCTAAACGGTGCAAAACAGGCGTTGCTGAAGCACTGGCAAAAACTGGGGAAATTCCGGGAACAACATCCGGCGGTCGGTGCAGGTGTGCAGAAATCACAGCAGACAGCAGAATATTACGCCTTCAGCCGTCAGCATGGTGACGATAAGGTGATGGTAGTCTGGACGGGAGAAAGCGGGAAAGAGTAGCGCAGAAAGCAAAAGGCCTCGCGTTAACGGCGAGGCCTTTTTACATCACACTGCAAAATTTAAATCAGTGCCCGTCGAAACACACCAGGCTGTAGCAGGTGATATTAGCATCGTTCAGGCGTTTTTCACCGCCCAGTTCCGGCAGATTGATGATAAATGCAGCATCCGTCACTTCCCCACCCAGACGGCGGATCAGTTTCGCGGTAGCTTCAATGGTGCCACCCGTTGCCAGCAAGTCGTCGATCACCAGGATCTTCTCACCCGGCAGAATGGCATCCGTGTGGATTTCAAGACTGTCAGTGCCGTATTCCAGATCGTAAGTTTCGCTGATGGTCTCACGCGGTAATTTGCCCGGTTTACGCACGGGAACAAAACCCACGCCCAAAGCCAGCGCAACCGGCGCGCCAAACAGGAAACCACGTGCTTCGGTGCCCACCACTTTGGTGACGCCGGCATCGCGGTAACGATCGGCCAGTAACTGAATGCTTGCAGCGTAAGCTTTTGGGTCTTCCAGCAAGCTGGTGACGTCACGGAACAGTATGCCTGGCTTCGGATAGTCAGGGATGGTCTTGATACTGTCTTTAATAAACTGTAGCTGCTGTGCGGTAGCGGTCATAATGTTAATTGCCTGATAAAGCTGCTGTTCATACTTAAACGCGGGCGGTCAAATGTCCCCCGTCATGCCCTTTTAAAGCATGTCGTTCAAGGAAGGAAATTGGGAGCGCACCGACGTACGAGATGCCCAAATCTATGCAAAGCTGCTTTAAAAAGCAACCCGCAGCCGGACATGATCGCCTGTTTTATTGCTCAAGGTCAACCACTGGTAATCGCCACATCATGATCAGTAACGCTAACATCATGCAAACCAATAAAATACGCACCCACAATAAAGGCACAAAATAGATCGAAATCGCGAATGTCGTCACAATCAGCGCAACGGCTTTTGGCTTCGCCCCTTTCGGCAGCGCGCGATGCGCCTGCCAGTGACGTAAATAGCTGCCAAACCAGGAACGGTGCAGCAGCCAGTGATGAAAGCGTGGAGACGAACGGGCAAAACACCAGGCGGCCAGCAGTAAAAACGGCGTGGTGGGCAACAGCGGCAGCACAACGCCCAGCGTTGCCAGTACCACACACAGCCAGCCGACCATAATCAGTAATATGCGCTTCATGCAGTTCCTTTTGATTCGCACAAATTGCCAGAAATTAAGCCCCCAGTTTATACAAGTGCAACGAAGGTGTCATAACCGCCGGTTGCAGGTAAGCTATGAGCGTCATTAATGGAGATAACCTGTGAGCACTGAACGAATTTTACATGTCCTTGATCAGCAAATAGAAACTCTGGCGCGGGAAATCGAACCCATCGGCCATGTTTCCGCTTCGCAGGCCCGGTTTGATATCGCCCTTTTCTCAACCAAAGGCACCCGTCTGCGCGATTATCTGGCAGAAATTAAGATGAATTTACAGCAACTGAATCAGGAAGTGGTTGAGAAACGTTCCGCGCAGGTGGCGTTTATTGCCGAGCGACTGGTGGCACAAATCACCGCCATGCAGCGCGAACTCGCTACGCAAACACTGCGTAAAACGCACCAGACGCCGGAGCGAAAAAGTCATGATAATTATACCAAACTCGCGGAAACTCAGCAGTTCGAGCGTCGTCTGATTGCCATGATTGAAGACCGGGAAACTACGCTGGGACAACTCGCCACGTTCAGCGATCAGCAACGCGTGCAAAAGGAACTGGCTGCGCTGGAAGGACGTTTAATGCGCTGTCGTCAGGCGCTGGCCAAAATTGAGAGGCAAATCGAGCGGCAGGAAAAAGGTTTTTGAATCTTTATCACATTTTTTTAATCCGGCGTTCAGACCCGCCATTTTCTTATCTATAATGGTAAGTCCAAAACCTGCTAATAATAATGTTGGCCAATATGTCCGTAGAAAATGCGCCTCCCGAACTTCAGCTTGCTGTTGATCTGATTTACCTGCTTGAGTGCAACGAAATTGCACCGGAAACCGCTCTCGCAGCACTGGAAATCGTACAACGCGATTATCAGGAAAAGCTGAAAAACAGCAAAAGCACGCTGTCAATTAGTTACCTTTAAGCCGTCCGGCTGACTGTATCAGGGGAACCTTTCGCATTCCCCTGAATTGCCCGCTTCCCATTAGCCCTGAGGCAACGCATCCGGTTCATCACCCGGTTGTCTCAACACGCGCTTAACTTCCTGAATCTCGCTGCCGTCCTGATTGTGCAGATACACTTCCAGCTGATTGAAGGCGATATTAATGTCGTTCTCGCGGCACAGTTTATCAATACTGCGGTTAAGTTCATCGACGGTATAACTGCGGTCACCCAGTTCACGAACATAAACACGCAGTTCGTGATCGAGCGTGCTGGCACCAAAATTAAGGAAGAAGACCAGCGGTGCAGGGTCGCTCATCACACGGGCGTTTTCATGCGCCGCCTGCAACAAGATCTCTTTCACTTTATCCAGATCAGAACCGTACGCCACACCAATTTTGATCAGCACGCGGGTGACGGTATCGCTCAGTGACCAGTTGATCAGCCGTTCCGTCACAAAGGCTTTGTTAGGAATGATCACTTCTTTACGGTCAAAATCGATAATGGTAGTTGCGCGGATACGGATACGACTGACCGTGCCGGAAAATGCTCCGATGGTCACAGTGTCGCCAATACGTACCGGGCGTTCGAACAGGATAATCAGACCTGAAACAAAGTTCGCAAAAATTTCTTGCAAACCAAAGCCCAGCCCGACCGACAGCGCCGCCACCAGCCATTGCAATTTATCCCACGAAACCCCGAGAGAACCGAGCGCCGTGATCGCCCCGATCACCGTGATCGAATACGTCAGGATGGTGGTAATGGCGTACGACGTCCCCTGCCGCAATTGCAGCCGCGACAGCACCACCACTTCCAGCAGGCCCGGCAGGTTTCGAGTCAGAACATACGCCACGATCACCGCCAGAAAACCGAGCAGCATATTACCCAGCGTCACGGTTTGCTGAGTGACCGCACCCGCCACCGTGCTGGAGTAATGCCATAACGTTATGCTGTCGAGATAGGAAATCACCGTCAACAAGTCAGACCAAATCCAGTAGAAGACTGTCGCGAAGATGAAGAACAGCCCCATGGTGGTCAGGCGCAGCGATTGCTGGTTAATCTGATCCAGACCAATTTGCGGTTCTTCAACCGGCTCATTACCTTCCGCGCCTTCTTTCGCCAGGTTTGTCTGACGGCGGGCCAGCGCACGACGATACGCCAGACGCCGTGCTGCAACACTTAATCCCCTGAGCGCGGTGAGATAAATAATGTTCCAGAAAATCAGCAGGTAAAGACTGTCAATCCAGCGGCCCGCCAGACGCAGCGTGGTGTAAAAATATCCGGTGACCACCAGCCCGACCAGGAAAGCCGGCGCAATCGCAATCGCCGTGACCACCACCAGACGAATGCTGTGAGAATCTTTTTCACGCCAGCCATCGCGTGCGATCGGGAATACGAGAACCGTCAACGCCAGCAGCGTCAGGAAAATCACCACCTGCCCGATGATGTCATCCACCAGACCGAGCGGTGCTTTCTCGCCGCGCACGGACCAGAAAATCAGCGGCAACATCACCAGGCTCAAACGAATGACGGAACGACGATAATGCGCGCAAGTGGCCGCAGGTGTAGTAAAGTGCCGCTCGTTGATCCCACCGGGTTTAAGAATGCGATAACAAAAGCCCATGACCAGCTGGAACACTGCCAGCCGCTGCGCCAGCGTCCATAAAAAGTCGCTCGGTTCGATATCACATTGCGAAAGCCAGTAGCCGACGCCCAGCATCAGTAACACGCCGGGTAAAACATTCAGAACCATCAATAACAGCGCCTGCGGCGTGTGCAGCTGGCTGTCGCGCTTGAGTTGTCCGACATCATCACTCAACATATCAATCCGCTGATCAATGTATTTCCTGCGCCATAACAGCAGCAAAATAACGATTAATAACGGGATGGTCACCGGCAGGGAATGTAACGCACCCAGCATCAGTTCGCCCGGTGGAATACTCACATGCAGGTCGCTAAGTTGACTTTTGACATCGCCCGGCAATGATTTGATGAACTCCCAGTTCATCGGCTTGTTACTGCTCACCCAGAAAATCTGCTGAGTCAGCGTTTCGGTCAGTGACTGGTTGATGCTCAGCAATTGTTGCTGGTTAATCTGCAAATTGATGGCGAGCGACAGCTGATTACCCAGTTGCTTATTCAGTTGATCAAGCAGTTCTCGGCGCATATCAACAATCTGTTCCAGCGCATCGCTGATATCGTCATTAATCGTCTCTTTGCTGTTGGTCACCACCCCCTGAATGTAACTGTCGCCCTGAAATAAGGCATCACGCTGCTGATTAATTTTGAACTGCTCAAGCCGCAAATCAGCAATCCGCGTGCTCATATCGGTCATCAGACCGGAAGGCGGGATAGTATTTTGCTGCTGCTGATACAAAATGCGCGACAATAATAAGCTGCCTTTCAGCACCGTAATTTGCTCTTTAAGGTCATGCTCAGCCTGCGCCGAACGATCCAGCCAGTTTTTCACTGTAATATTTTTCTGAACCAGCTGGTTGCCTTCCTCGGTTGCGGCAATCAGACGTTCGCTGAGCTGGCGGTTAATTCCCAGTTCCTGCGCCACTAGCGGGTCATTTTGGATATTCGAAGCATCGTCCGGCGTTTGGGCTTCTTTCGCTGTCCGCTCGGACAAAATCAACCGTTTGCCGTTGACCACTTCCTGCAATAACTGCGCGGTGTGTTCAAGCTGATTGATGTGCGCGTTGGTGTAATCACGTTGTTTTTGCAGTAAATCCTGCAACGTGGTATTGGCTTCGAGGCTCTTACGTTGCAGGTCAATCTGCGCCGCAAGTAAAGCCTGTTGCGTGACCAGCATGTTTTGTTGCGTGTTACGTAAATCCTGCTGACCGGGCGACATGCCGTTGAGCTGATTACGGATTTTCTGAATCGCCAGCGAATAGGAGTACATCGCGTTCTGGACGCGCTCAGGCTGAGTTTGCAGGGAAATCAGCTGCGTGTTAAAAGTCGATAAATCTTCCTGCGAGGACTGCAAATCGTCGAGTGTGTCATTAAGACGGTTTTCCAGCTGACGCAGCGACAGCGCGGAAAGCTGAGCTTTATTCACATCATCTTTCGGATTGTTTTTGATCTGATCCAGACCGTCCATGGCGACCCGCAGCTTTTGCGGTGCGTCGGCGACCTGTTTTTGCAGCTGATTTGCTTCCTGCTTCACTCTTTCCAGCGCATCAAGATATTCCAGCGTGTGGATCAGATCCTGTTGCGAAAGCTTATCAACCGGCGTCAGGTTCTTCTGGCGATTTAATGCATCCAGCTGGTTCTGAACTTCATTCCTGCCGGGAATATCATTACCTGCCGCATGACCGGAAAAAGAGACAAAAAGCAATGCAACGCATATCACAAACGTGAAAAAACCTGTCATTCCCCTTTTTTTCAGGGAAAGCATTACGTCAGAAGGGGCGGCCAAAAACCGGATACACATACGTCAGCGTCAACTCATTTACTGAATGAATAATATGGAGATGACAATAGCAGCGTTGGCGATGAAAGGAAGGAGAAAAGCGTTTCTGAATACAACATCAGAGTGTGTATTTTATAAACAAAACGGGATATAAATTTGCAGGCTTACTAATTAACACGAAAGTATTGAGGGGTTATTTTACCGCAGTGAGAAAGGACGAATGGCACAACATGTCTATATACGTATCCACGAATCGCCCGGCATTCCCTTCTAAATCAAAGCTTTCAGGAATAAATAACCAGTTTTCCATCAACCCTGTGAGATAAGCACGAAGAATAATGGCGGCCTGGCGGGTATCAAGATCAACCGGGAGCTGCTTTTCTTCTATACAGCGCACGAGAATACGCTCGATTTTACCGTAACCTTCCATGTATAACGCTTTGCGCGCTTCGTGAACTGACGTCATCTCCCCAACAAATTCACATTTATGGAATATAATCTCCATCAATGCTTTACGTTGGCTATCGGTGACAGTGGCGACCAGAATGTAAATTAAGATTTCGCGTAAAATACGCAGTGGATTATTCGGATACTTTGTCTGATACTCTACTTCAAGCACTTTTATGCGGGATTCATAAGCTTCCCAAATCGCATTAAACAGCTCCACTTTGTTCCTGAAATGCCAATAAATTGCGCCCCGCGTCACACCGGCTGCATTCGCAATATCAGTCAGTGATGTCGACGATACCCCGCGGGCAGAAAACTCACGCACAGCAGCATCCAGAATCTGTTGTCTGGTTTCCAGCGCCTGTGATTTGGTTTTTCGTGCCATAGGTTTATCTTTAAGGGGAGTTTGATTTACATACATTCTTGAATGTATGTAACATAGCACGCACATACTAAAAGCGCAGCAATGGATTTGGAATGTTGTGATCCATTGGACAATTTGAAATCGGACACTTGAGGTTTATTTATGAACAAAAACAGAGGGTTAACGCCTCTGGCGGTAGTTCTGATGCTATCCGGAAGCTTAGCACTTACAGGATGTAACGATAAAGAAGCTCAACAAGGTGCACCTCATGCTCCGCAGGTTGGGGTCGTTACTCTCAAAACTGAACCGTTGAATGTGACTACCGAACTTCCTGGTCGTACTGCTGCTTTTCGCATCGCTGAGGTACGTCCGCAGGTTGGCGGCATTATTCTTAAACGCAATTTCGTTGAAGGCAGCGAAATTAAAGCCGGGACTTCGTTATATCAGATTGATCCAGCCACTTATCAGGCCGCGTATAACAGCGCTAAAGGCGATCTGGTAAAAGCTCAGGCGAATGCACAGATTTCCCGTCTGACCGTAACTCGTTATAAACCTCTGCTTGGCACTAACTACATCAGTAAGCAAGATTACGATACTGCTGTGGCCACTGCCGCTCAGGCTGACGCCGCTGTTGTCAGCGCCAAAGCAGCCGTTGAAAATGCGCGTATCAATCTGGCTTATACCAAGGTCACCTCCCCTATTAGCGGACGTATCGGTATTTCGTCGGTAACTGAAGGTGCGCTGGTTTCAACCGGCCAGACCAATGCACTGGCAACTGTTCAGCAACTTGATCCTATCTACGTTGACGTCACTCAATCGAGCAACGATTTCCTGCGTCTGAAGCAGGAACTGGCAGATGGCTCACTCAAGCAAGTTAACGGCAAAGCACAAGTCAAGCTGCTGTTGGATAACGGTAAAGAATATTCACAGGCGGGTACATTAGAATTCTCTGATGTGACTGTTGATGAAACAACCGGTTCCATTACTTTGCGTGCCATCTTCCCTAATCCAAATGACGCCCTGCTGCCAGGTATGTTTGTGCGCGCACGTCTGGATGAAGGCGTAAACGACAACGCTCTGCTGGTTCCTCAGCAAGGTATTACCCGTAACCCACGTGGTGATGCCACAGCGATGGTGATTGGTGCGGACAATAAAGTTGAAATTCGTACAGTGACCACAACGCAGGCAATTGGCGACAAATGGGTCGTGACAGACGGCCTGAAAAGTGGCGATAAAGTTATCGTGACAGGTCTGCAAAAAATTAAGCCAGGCGTACAGGTTACTGCACAGGAAGTCGATCAAAACGCAGCAGCACCCGCTACAGCGACGAAGTCTTAATAGGAGCCGGTAATTCATGGCTAAGTTTTTTATAGATCGTCCCATCTTTGCATGGGTAATTGCGATCATCATCATGTTGGCAGGGGGATTGGCAATACTTAAATTGCCAATCGCACAGTATCCAACCGTTGCGCCACCGGCTATCCAGCTGACCGCAACTTATCCGGGTGCGGATGCGCAGACCGTACAGGATACCGTTACTCAGGTTATCGAACAGAACATGAACGGTATCGACAACATGATGTACATGTCGTCGACCAGTGATTCATCAGGTACTGTTCAGATTACCCTGACCTTCGCTTCCGGTACTGACGCGGATATCGCGCAGGTACAGGTTCAGAACAAACTGCAGCTGGCAACACCATTGCTGCCGCAGGAAGTTCAGCAACAGGGTATTTCGGTTGAGAAATCGAGCAGCAGCTTCCTGATGGTAGCGGGCTTTATTTCCAATAACGGTTCAATGACCCAGGATGATATCGCCGACTACGTCGGTTCCAACATCAAGGATCCTATCAGCCGTACTGCGGGTGTAGGTGACGTTCAGCTGTTTGGTGCTCAGTACGCGATGCGTATCTGGATGGATCCGAACAAACTGAACAACTTCCAGCTGACGCCGGTAGATGTCATCAACGCCATCAAAGTACAGAACAATCAGATCGCAGCAGGTCAGCTCGGTGGTACACCACCGGTTCCGGGCCAGCAATTGAACTCATCTATCGTGGCGCAGACCCGTCTGAAGTCACCGGATGAATTCGGCAAAATCATTCTGAAAGTAAATCAGGATGGTTCTCAGGTTCGCCTGAAAGATGTGGCTAAAATCGAACTCGGTGGTGAAAACTACGACGTTATTGCCCGTTTCAACGGACAACCTGCGTCAGGCTTGGGTATCAAACTGGCAACGGGTGCGAACGCCCTGAATACCGCGGCGTCTGTAAAAGCCACACTGACTAAGCTTGAGCCATTCTTCCCGGCTGGCTTAGAAATTGTTTACCCGTACGACACCACGCCGTTCGTAAAAATCTCGATTAAAGAAGTAGGTAAAACGCTGTTCGAGGCCATCGTCCTGGTATTCCTGGTCATGTTCTTGTTCCTGCAAAACTTCCGCGCAACGCTTATCCCGACCATTGCGGTTCCGGTGGTTCTGCTCGGTACCTTTGCAATTCTGGCAGCGTTTGGCTATTCGATAAACACCCTGACAATGTTCGGGATGGTGCTCGCGATAGGCCTGCTCGTCGATGACGCCATCGTCGTCGTCGAGAACGTCGAGCGCGTCATGGTCGAAGAAGGCCTGCCTCCGAAAGAGGCCACCAAAAAATCCATGGAGCAGATCCAGGGTGCATTGGTGGGGATCGCGATGGTGCTGTCCGCAGTATTCATCCCGATGGCCTTCTTCGGTGGTTCTACCGGTGTTATCTACCGTCAGTTCTCCATCACCATCGTTTCGGCCATGGTGCTGTCGGTTCTGGTGGCGATGATCCTGACACCTGCGCTTTGTGCGACCATGCTCAAGCCGGTTGCCAAAGGTGAGCATCACGAGAAGAAAGGTTTCTTCGGCTGGTTTAACAAGAAATTCGACCAAAGCACGCACCACTACACCGACAGCGTAGGCAATATTCTGCGCAGCACCGGTCGTTATCTGGTGATTTATCTGCTGATCGTTGTCGGCATGGCATTCCTGTTTATCCGCCTGCCAACCTCCTTCCTGCCGGAAGAAGACCAGGGTGTATTCCTGACCATGGCGCAATTGCCAGCAGGTGCAACCCAGGAACGTACACAGAAAGTGCTGGACGAAGTCAGCGATTACTATCTGACGAAAGAAAAAGCTAACGTGAAGTCCGTGTTTACGGTCAACGGTTTTGGCTTTGCTGGTCGTGGTCAGAACACCGGTATTGCGTTTATCAGTCTGAAAGACTGGTCTGAGCGTAGCGGCGCGGAGAATAAAGTTCCTGCCATTGCAGGCCGTGCGATGGGCGCATTCAGCACCATTAAAGATGCACTGGTGTTCCCGTTCAACTTGCCAGCGATTGTTGAGTTGGGTACAGCGACAGGCTTCGACTTCCAGTTGATTGACCAGGCTAACCTTGGACATGACAAACTGACACAGGCACGTAACCAGTTGCTGGGCATGGTTGCTCAACATCCGGACTTGCTGACTCAGGTTCGTCCAAACGGTCTGGAAGATACACCACAGTTCAAAATCGAAATTGATCAGGAAAAGGCAACGGCACTTGGCGTTTCAATTTCCGACATCAACACTACTCTCGGTGCTTCGATTGGTGGTAGCTACGTCAACGACTTCATCGACCGTGGTCGCGTGAAGAAAGTGTACGTTCAGGCTGAAAATAAATACCGTATGTTGCCGTCAGACATCAATAACTTGTATGTCCGTGGCAGTGCTGGCCAGATGGTGCCGTTCTCCGCATTCTCCAGTGCGAAATGGGAATACGGTTCACCACGTCTGGAACGTTACAACGGTCTGCCATCCATGGAAATTCTGGGTCAGCCAGCTCCGGGCAAAAGTTCGGGTGCTGCAATGGAGATGATGGAGTCTCTGGCTTCCAAACTTCCAAGCGGTATCGGCTATGACTGGACCGGTCTGTCCTATCAGGAACGCTTGTCAGGGAACCAGGCTCCGGCCTTGTACGCTATCTCCCTGATTGTCGTATTCCTGTGTCTGGCAGCGTTGTACGAAAGCTGGTCAATACCGTTCTCGGTTATGCTGGTGGTTCCGCTCGGGGTTGTGGGTGCGCTTCTGGCAGCCACGATGCGCGGACTCAGTAACGACGTTTACTTCCAGGTAGGCCTGCTGACCACCATCGGGCTGTCCGCGAAGAACGCCATATTGATTGTTGAGTTCGCCAAAGACCTGATGGACAAAGAAGGTAAGGGTCTGATCGAATCCACACTTGAAGCGGTTCGTATGCGTCTTCGTCCGATTCTGATGACCTCACTGGCATTTATCCTCGGTGTAATGCCGCTGGTAATCAGCTCCGGTGCAGGTTCCGGTTCTCAGAACGCCGTAGGTACCGGCGTAATGGGCGGGATGATTACAGCAACGCTGCTGGCGATCTTCTTTGTTCCGGTCTTCTTCGTAGTGGTTCGTCGCCGCTTTGGTAAGAAGAACGAGGATATCGAACATACGCACAAAACAGAGCATCCGACGCTGTAACGGATCCTCATACTGACGAAAGGCCGCTTATGCGGCCTTTTTTTTCGCCTGAGTCTTGAACCGGAAAACAGATGGGTGCATACTTATTGTTATAGTATAACATAACAATCTGAGGCATTATGAAACCCGCTATCCATCCTGCGTATCGCACCGTGGTTTTCCACGACACCAGTGCTAATGAATACTTCAAGGTCGGCTCAACCATCTCGACAGACCGCACCATTGAACTGGAAGGGGCAACCTACCCTTACATCACGATTGAAGTTTCTTCCGCTTCCCATCCGTATTACACCGGTAAGCAGAAAGAGTATTCAAAAGAAGGCAGCACCGCGCGATTCAATCAACGCTTCGGCAGCTTCCTCGGTAAAAAGTAAACAACATCAGGGAAATTGTTATGCAGGTTCTGAGTTCATTACGTTCGGCAAAAAATCGTCATCCGGATTGTCGCGTGGTTCGCCGTAAAGGCCGGATTTATGTGATCTGTAAAAGCAATCCGCGTTTTAAAGCCGTTCAGGGCAGAAAGAAAAAGCGTTAACACTGCGCCTTTCCATTACGCCCATAAAATATAAAAGCCCCGCCGCTTGCCCGACGGGGCTTTTTCTTATGTTAAGACATGATGTAAAACCTCCTCACAGCGAAACCGTGAGGAGGGGAAATCTTATTTCATGCTGGCAACGATCGTCTCAACGTTATGCTTAAACGCTTTGATATACGTCGTGGCCGGGCCTTGCGGGCCTGAAAGTGCTTCAGGATACAGCTCACCACCAGGTTGCGCGCCGCTCGCCGCAGCAATTTGTTTCACCAGACGCGGATCGGTCTGATTTTCGATGAAGTACGTTTTCACCTTCTCCTCTTTGATCTGCTTAATCAGCGATGCGACACCGCTGGCGCTGGCCTCCGCTTCGGTAGAAAAGCCGACTGGTGCCATAAAGCTGACATGGTATTCCTGACCAAAATAACCGAAAGCATCATGACTGGTCAGCACTTTACGTTTTGACTGAGGAATGCCGGTGAATTCAGTTTTGGCCCACGCATCAAGCTTCTGTAACTGCTCAATATAGGCGGTTCCGCGCTGGCGGAAATAGTCAGCATCTTCCGGATCGGCTTTGATCAGCGCATTCATCACATTGGTCGCATAAATCACGCCGTTAGCCATGCTGTTCCAGGCGTGCGGATCGGTAATTTGTTTGCCGTCTTCTTCCATTTTACGGGAATTAACGCCTTCAGATGCCGTCACCACATGACCTTTATAACCGGAAGCCGTCACCAGACGGTCGATCCACCCCTCCAGACCTAAGCCACTGACGAAAACGACATCAGACGCGTTAATCGCCTTACTGTCTTTCGGCGAAGGCTCAAAGCTGTGCGGATCACCGTCAGGTCCGACTAGCGTCGTCACTTTAACGTGCTCGCCGCCCACTTCCTGAACGATATCCCCGAGAATAGAAAAACTGGCCACCGCATCCACGGTTTTCGCCATAGCCAGCGGGCTCGACAACAGGGCAGCTGCTGCGAGTGATACAGGTAGTACTTTCATCATGTCCCCTTAATTGTGGTACTGCTTATTAACTTACTGCTGCTTAAGTTCGCGAAGCCGTTAACATCCCGCCCCGCTTTCCAAATAAAACTGAAATAAAGAAGATCACCGTCGCGCTGAGGACGATAGCCGGGCCTGCGGGCAGCGAAGCATAATAAGACCAGATAAGCCCGACGATACTGGCGATCACACCGATAATCATGGCGCTCAGCAAGGTATGGGGTAAATCCTGCGCCCAGAAACGTGCGCTGGCCGCGGGTAACATCATCAAACCGACAGACATCAGCGTGCCGAGGATCTGGAAGCCGGCAACCAGGTTCACAACGACCAGCGCCAGGAAAATCCCATGTATCGCCGCCAGCCATTTCCCTGCGCTGACCCGTAAAAACAGTGAATCGAAGGATTCTATGACCAGGGCGCGATAAATACAGGCCAGCACCAGCAATGACACACTGGTAATAATGCCGACCATAATCATTGCTGAGGAATCGATAGCGAGAATGGAGCCAAAAAGAACGTGTAGCAGATCAACACTGGAACCGCGCAGGGAAACCAGCGTCACACCCAGCGCGAGCGATCCCAGATAGAAACCGGCAAAACTGGCATCTTCCTTTAATTGTGTGCGGCGGCTCACCAGGCCTGACAGCATCGCCACTGCAAGTCCTGCAATAAAACCGCCAATTCCCATGGCGACCAGCGACATTCCTGAAATCAGATAACCGATAGCGGCACCCGGTAATACGGCGTGGGAAAGTGCGTCTCCCACCAGACTCATCCGGCGTAATAGCAGGA
The DNA here is from genome assembly GCF_003263545.1 of Rahnella sp. AN3-3W3. NCBI lineage: Bacteria > Pseudomonadati > Pseudomonadota > Gammaproteobacteria > Enterobacterales > Yersiniaceae > Rahnella > Rahnella sp. AN3-3W3. The sequence continues at coordinate 82,461 of NZ_JYDG01000013.1, read as the reverse complement.
AAACGCCCAGAGGCGTGGCGCTGATGGATAATGCGATACAGGCAATTAACGCGCGGCGCATGAAACCAAACTCAATAAAGGGATCGGCCAGTAAATGAAAAAGCATCATGAATTGGCAACTCCCGCCACGAGAGAAAAAGGTTCGGTCGAAATACAGGCATGCGCCTGATGCGGGAAGTGACCCAATACGTCGTGCGCCGTTCCCCACCGATTCTGTTGCGCGCTGAGGTAAAGCACATGAGGAAAATGCCGGGCAACCATTGAGATATCATGTAAAACCGCAATGACGGTTTTGCCTTCCTGATGCCACTGCGCAATCACCTTGAGCAGCAGTTCCGTTGTCTGGGTATCGATGCCGGTAAAAGGTTCATCAAGCATGATGAGAGGCGCCTGTTGCACCAGTAAACGCGCGAATAAAGTACGTTGCAGCTGACCACCGGAAAGCGAACCTACGGGCAAATGCGACATTTCAGTCATCCCGACCGTCTCAAGCGCCTGAGTTACTGCGGTGGCTGACTGCTGATTTATGCCGCCAAAAAGTCCGCTTTGCGGCCAGCACCCCATGGCGACCAGGTCGAATACGCTGATCGGAAAACCGCGATCCAATTCCGCCTGCTGCGGTAAATAGGCCAGACGCGGACGTTTTCCGCCGGTGAAGGTAATATTGCCCGCAACCGCCTGCTGAAGGCCAGCCAGCGTTTTGAGGAAAGTGGATTTACCCGCCCCGTTAGCCCCGATAACCGCCGTCAGTGAGCCCGAAAGAAATTGCCCGCTGACCGGCATCGCAACCGCCCGGCGGTCATAGCCGACTTCAACATTATTAACAAAAATCATGGTAGCGATATTGCCCAGTAAATTGCGGCCCATAAAATAGCCAGTACAGCCAGCACGGCGAGACAGCGTACTGGCGAAGAAAGTGTAAAGAGTGTTTTGGTCATAGCCCCTCCATTCGTTACAATATAACATCACATGCTCGGTTTTGTATCAACACGTGAACTGTTTCGATTTTTTACCAGATGTCCTTTCGGAACGGGGAATGCACACCCAGGGCCAGGCAAAATTGTTAGAAAAGGGTAAAAATTGATGAACAGAAACTAATTGTCATTACAATCAGAAAGTTATGTTTTTCCACACTGGAAATTTTTTTCTCTGCTCAAAACACATCCTGATAAAAGTATGCAATAATAGAAAGGTATGGAGTTCAAAGGCGAAAACCGGTGAAAAAATTTATCCCCTACCCTATTAATGGGGAAAATCTGACTCCTTCAGATTTGCTGCAGATTATTGAACGTTATTTATCTGAAATTGAAGAGTCATTAATTGGCGATTTAACTTACTTCTCAGAAAATGCACGTTATGAACCAAATTCTTTGCAAATCGTGTCAATCGTTGCAATTGGCGAAAATTGTTATTCGATGAATTACCAGTTCAGATGGTCGATTTTCAACGGTTGTCTGGACATTAATGCACAAGAGTTCACGACGCAAAGTGTCACATTCCTTGTAAAGCCGGCAGGTCTGGAGTTTGATATTATTGGTTTGTTCAAAGGTTCAACGGCTGAAGAATTGTAAGTTTGAGTAATACGTTTGCGCAGCTTTCTCAAAATGAATTATATTTAAATTATATGTTGTGTAATAAGCCCGAGAAAGTTCATCTCAAAGACTGCGATTGTCTTTGATGTATAAGTCAGTTCATAGCGTCATCTGTTCATAGCGTTAGTAGTGAGAGCCGTTTTCTGTAAGCCATCAAGTTTTGTTGTTTACTCACAGAGTGTTATCAACACCGAATAAACCATTACGGAGGGGATGATATGGATGAGTACTCGCCTAAGCGGCACGATATCGCTCAGTTACGCTACCTGAATGAAATGTTGTATGATGAAGGCATCGCGACACTGGGTGACAGTCACCACGGTTGGGTCAACGACCCTACTTCTGCTGTTAACCTGCAACTCAACGAACTGATTGAGCACATTGCATCCTTTGTGATGAGCTTTAAAATTAAGTATCCGGACGATACCCATTTAAGTGATCTGGTTGAAGAGTATCTGGATGATACCTACACCCTGTTCAGCAATTATGGAATTAACGATTCTGATTTACGCCAATGGCAAAAGACCAAGAAGCGATTATTCAGAATGTTCTCAGGGGACTACATCTGTACCCTAATGAAGACTTGAGTAATAATTTATATGCAGTCATCAGATAAAAATGAAAAGGCTAAGATGAACAAAATCGACTATTTGATGCGTTTAAGAAAATGCACCACTATTGATACACTTGAACGTGTCATTGAAAAGAATAAGTATGAACTGTCCGACGACGAGCTGGAATTGTTTTACTCAGCAGCTGATCATCGTTTAGCGGAGCTAACGATGAACAAGCTGTACGATAAAATCCCGGTATCAGTCTGGAAATTTGTACGCTGACAGACAGAGTCAGGTCGAAATACCTTTCGGCCTGACGCTCATATTTCATACAATATAACTTAAGCAATTTTTAACTATTTCTTCAGATATTTCTTTCTGCTTTCTCTTTGATCTGCCGGTGGAATGTTTGTAAAAGAAACTTGAAACATTGTTCTGTTACAGGCGAGCGCAGAGGCGCTGGCTTACGCATCATCGCCACTGTACGACTTAATGTCGGTTGCTGTAGATGAACCACTGTTAATTCATCATCATTAAGTGTTGCTGTATATAATTCTGGCAATATCGCCAGAGCCAGACGCGAACGAACTAAACCATATAACGTCTCCTGAAAATCCACGCGATAACTCACCCGCAAATTCAGCCTGTGACTTTCAATTAATGAGCTCACCAGCCTGGTGACATTTCCTTTTGAAAACAAAGCAATATCCCTTTTAGCCAGTTGTTTCCAGGGGATATTATGCCCTTCTGATAACGGATCATCACGCCGGATAACTGCCACGAAAGGATCTTCCAGCAGCGGATATATTGCTACAGAATCAGGCACCGTGCTGTCGGTCGCACCAATACCAAAATCCACAGATCCGTTCTCCAGTTCCAGTAATAATGCATCGTTTGTCAGGTCATGAAATTCCACACGCATATCAGGGAAATATTCCGATAATAACTGCGGAACGGCCGGGAATAACAACGTACTGACTGAAGGGACCAATCCGATACGTAAAGTTCCATCCCCCCCCTGCCGCATGATTTGTTGCATATCATCGAAGGCACTATGCGCTGTATTCAGTAGCCTTTCTGCATAAGGTAAAACAGCTTCGCCCTGTTCGGTCAGGCTGACTCCCTGAGCGGTGCGGTTTAATAATTTCCCCCCCAGTACTGATTCAATTTGCCGCAGTGCGCTGCTTAAAGCTGGCTGACTGATCGCCAGACGGTTCGCCGTGTCGGTGAAACTGCGTAACTGCGCCAGCGTTACAAAGTATTGAATTTGCTTGAGGGAGAGCGCAGGCAACCGGCGCCAGGGTTCAGACATGATGGTCAGGGATCCCGCTAAAAATAGAAAACGTTTGCTCAGCATAACCGCATCTTATAAACGGATAAAATAATTCATCTGTGCAAAGGCATTCCCTCTCCCTACATTAGCCCAATCACTTTGTAAATCCGGATACTGACATGACCGAAAACATTGCTCCGTTACCCCTGCGCCAGCGCGCGGTTCAGGCTGCGTTAGGGAAAATTCCTTTTGATCGTCTGCTTATCAACGCAAACGTTATCGATATGGTGACGGGAGAGATTCGCGAAGCCGATGTCGGGATCACCGGCAATATGATTGCCAGCGTCCATCCGCGTGGAAAATTCTCTCAGGCAGAAAATGTCGATGACTTAACCGGTCGCTATCTTTCGCCGGGACTTATCGACACCCATGTGCATATCGAAAGCTCTCACCTTTCGCCGGAAAAATACGCCGGAATTGTCGTTGCTCAGGGAACGACCACCGTGTTCTGGGATCCGCACGAACTGGCAAATGTGCTGGGTGTCGCCGGTGTGCAATATGCCGTTGAGTCGAGCCGTAATTTACCTCTGCGGGTGATTTGCGCAGCCCCTTCCAGCGTACCTTCCACTCCCGGTTTAGAAATGTCCGGCGCTGACTTTCACGGTCAGGAAATGCAAACCATGCTGAGCTGGCCAGAAGTCGCCGGGGTTGCCGAAGTCATGGATATGCACGGCGTGATTAATGGCAGCGGGCGGATGCTGGAAATTCTCGAGGCCGGTTTAAACAGCGGCAAACTGATCGAAGGCCATGCCCGCGGGCTGAAAGATGAACAGTTGCAAGCCTATCTGGCGGCTGGCGTCACCTCTGATCACGAACTGACTTCTGCGCAAGATGCACTGGAAAAACTGCGCGCTGGTCTGACGCTGCAAATCCGCGGTTCTCATCCTTATCTTCTGCCGGAGATCACTGCTGCGTTGCTGGCGCTGCCACATCTTTCCTCACAGATTACGCTGTGTACTGATGATGTTCCGCCCGATCATCTGCTGGAAAAAGGCGGGCTGATTGCGTTAGTCAAGTTGCTAATTTCACACAGGTTACGTGCCGAAGATGTATTGCGTATGGCGACTTTCAACGCCGCTATACGCATGCAACGTTCAGATTTAGGGCTGATTGCACCAGGCCGTACGGCAGATATCATCGCGTTTGATTCACTGGAAAATCTGCATCCGCACGCCGTATACGTGGCCGGAAATTGTGTGGCAAAAGAGAGCAAACTTCTCTTCACGCCAGCGGCGGCCAGTGGTGTGACACCTCCTCTTGACACAATGCGGCTCAGCGCACTTACTGCTGACGACTTCTGCATGAAAATTCCGGAGCTGACAAACGGCAAAGCCCGCCTGCGTAATATCAAAGGCGCACGCTTTACACAGTGGAGCGAAGTGACCGTTGACGTCAAAGACGGCGTGGTACAACTCCCGGAAGGCTTCAGCCTGATTTGGGTACAGCACCGCCACGGGCGGCACGACGCCACCCCCAAAATGGCATTACTGGAAGGCTGGGGAGAACTGCGCGGAGCGATTGCCACCTCCTACTCGCACGATTCACATAATCTGGTGGTACTGGGACGTTCCCCCGCAGATATGGTTGTGGCGGCGAATCAGCTCATCTCCAGCGGCGGCGGAATGGCACTCAGCCAAAACGGCACATTGCTGGCAAAAGTGGATATGCCCATTGCCGGAATGCTCTCTGAATTGCCTGCGGAACAACTGGCCGAACAATTCAAAAATCTGCGTGAACTCAGCGCACAGATAGCCGACTGGGAACCCCCTTATCGCGTTTTCAAAGCCATCGAAGGCACATGTCTGGCGTGTAATGCCGGGCCGCATCTGACTGACTTAGGCCTCACTGACGGCGGACTGCGTGAAATCGTCGACCCGGTTCTGGAAATCTGGCCGGAATAAATCTGAAATGCCCGGTGCCACGCCGGAGCAGAAATGATAGCAAACACAACATTATAAAAATTATTGTCAGGGGGATTTAAGCATGTCTGAAAGTTCTGTGAAAAACGTAGCAACCTCAACGCAGGAAAGCTGGTTGCAGCGACGCTTTCATTTACATCAGCGCCAGACCCGGGTGAAAACCGAATGTCTGGCAGGGATCACCGGATTCCTCGCCGCTGCTTATTTGCTGGTGGTGATCCCCGGTTTGCTGGCGGTGAGCGGGATGGACAAAGGCGCGGCGACAACCGGCGTGATCCTGGTATTTGTGCTGGGCTCATTATTGATGGCGTTCTACGCTAATCTGCCGTTTATGGTCGGCCCCGGCATCGGCGGTTCCGTGCTGGTCGGCGTCACGCTGGCCGGTGACGGCATCAGCTGGCCCATCGCATTAGGGATAGCCTGCTGGTCGGGTATTTTATTCTTCGTGATGACTGTTTTTGGTCTACGGGAAGTCGTCACACGTTCTGTGCCGCAGTCCATCAAACTCGGTCTGACGGCTTCGATTGGTATTTTCGTTGCCCTGCTCGGTTTTCGTAACGCCGGACTGGTGATGGCTAATGCCAGGACACATGCACTGGCGTTAGGCGATTTCACCGCGCCGGGTGCGCTGATTGCGCTGCTCGGTTTGCTGCTTGCCGTGGGATTGCAGGCGCGCAAAGTACCTGGAGCAATTCTCTGGGCTATTTTACTGGCGACCGTGGCCGGTATTCCGTTTGGTGTGGCGCATCTGCCGGAGCAATGGATCTCCCTGCCCCACTCAGTGGCTCCGCTGTTGGGCAAAGTCGATTTGATCGGCGCGATTAATATCGCTTTCCTGCCTTTCCTGTTCATCTTCTTTGCATCAGAATTCTTCTCAACGATGGGCACAACGCTGGCGGTAGGCGGAGAAGCCGGGTTGCTTGATGAACATGGCAATATGAAGCACATCAACCGTCCATTCATGGTGGACTCTGTTGCCGCAGCGCTCGGCCCGATAGTGGGGATCCCAGCCGCAACCGCGCTGATAGAATCGTCTGCTGCTGCAGAAGCGGGGGGGAAAACAGGCCTGACGGCGCTGTCTGCCGCAGTGATGTTCCTGCTGATGCTATTGTTCACACCGGTTGCGCTGATGATCCCGAAAGAAGCGACCGCACCTGCGCTGATCCTGATTGGCCTGAACATGTTCAGTAATCTGCGCAAGGTCGATTTGGCTAACTTCACTGATGCACTGCCGGTGCTGATGATGGTGATGATTACCCTGATTTCCAACAGCTTCGGTACCGGGATTGCCGGTGGCCTGCTGTTTTACATCATCATTAAAGTGGTGGCCGGTAAGGTGCGCGAAGTGCCTTTGGGACTGTATATACTCGCCATCCCGCTGGTGTATTACTTTGCGACGCTGGTTCATCACTAAAAAAACCAGTAAACAATCAGCAAACCAGGGCGCGGATAATGTGCCCTTTTTTATGGGCGCAGTTTGGCTAAGAGGGAGTAATGAATCGGAAAAATATGGGGATTGATAAAACGGGAAGGCCTGAAATTGGTGGAGGCCCTGCCAGCTACATCCCGGCACACACGACACCTGCTATGGCTGCTTCCTTCCGGACCTGACCGAGTTAACAAGTTAGCGTTGCGGGAGAACCAACAGGGCCCCCATTGACGTTGTCGGCTTCATTTCTCCTGAAAGAATCGAAGCGGTGGGCATTATCTGTGATGCCCGAGGCAAAAGCAAGTTAACCGCCGACAACCGTTGTTTTCTTAAACAATACGCCTGAATCTGGACGGACAGAAGGACATTTTTTGCGTCATACTGTTTGCCAAACACTCAGGAGGATGTCATGTCAGAACCCGATAACTTTCGCCAGCGCGTATTCCAGATAATCGCTGCCATTCCCCCGGGTCAGGTCACGACTTATGGCAACGTCGCTCAGCTGGCTGGTTCTCCGCGGGCGGCACGTCAGGTGGGCGGTGTGCTCAAAAAGTTACCCGAAGGCAGCACGCTTCCCTGGCATCGGGTGATTAATCGCCACGGTGAAATTTCCCTGCAGGGTGAGGACTTTAAACGGCAGCGTCAGGCGCTTTTGGCCGAAGGGATTATCTTTAAGAAAGGTAAAGTTGATTTAGAAAAGTATGGCTGGAAGTGGTAGTTCTGCGCACATAATTACGCAAATAAAAAAGCACCGCCGGAGCGGTGCTGAATCATCACGAGTCACGAATAAGTGAGTAACGAATTAGTACGTTGCTGACTGTGTCGGAACTGCACTTACCGGTGCCGGTGCCGTGCCCAGCCCCGAATTTGACGGGTTAGTCATTGGCGCCAGAGCATTCGGTTTAGTCGCCACAGGGACGGCTACGACCGGAACAAGTTGCAGGTCGGCACGCGTACCCTGACCGTTATTGATGACTTCTTTGATGCTGTCAGTAACAAAGGTTACCTGACCATTAATGGTCACCGCCGCACTTAACAGAACACGCGCATTAGGCGCAATTTCCTGTGGGTTATACGGCAGGATAAAGGTAAACGGTGACTGTTTGCCTTGGGTTCTCGCGACTTTCTGCGAGATGACACGCGACGGCGCATCAGCAACCGAAGCATCAGACAAGGTCACGGTCAGAACCGCATCTGGCGGCAAGGCCACACGCTGATTAATGAACACGCTACCCGATACGTTCGGGCCGGTGATCGCCGGTGCAGTGGCCGGGCTGGCCGCGGTATTCACTGGAGGTTGCTGCGCTGGAGCCTCGTGATGCTGTGCGCATCCGGCAAGAGTCAGAGACAGCGCGGTTCCACCTACTATCTGCCAAAGTTTCATTGATCCTTCTCCCTTTTATTATTCGATTGTCGACAAGTTGTAACAAACGTAACCAACGCCGACGATGAACTTAGTGACTTAAACCAGCTTACCCATTAATCATGGCACAAAAAACCAGAGTTCGCCGCCCCGAGGATAAAACAAGACTTCTGAGGTTTCAAAAGATCCACTATGATTAACAGGTTAGACCTGTCAGCGAAGGTGTATTTCAGAACATTCCTGCCTGCGGTATCCCGAACAACTTAGGTCACTATCACCGGTAACTTTCATGAGGCCACTATGAGTCAGGCATTAAAAAATCTGCTGGATCTGTTAGATCTGGAAAAAATCGAAGAAGGACTGTTTCGTGGTCAAAGTGAAGATCTGGGTTTGCGTCAGGTCTTTGGTGGTCAGGTTGTCGGTCAGGCGCTGTACGCCGCCAAACAAACCGTGCCCGTCGATCGCGGTATTCACTCTTTTCATAGCTACTTTCTGCGTCCCGGTGACAGCAGCAAACCCATCATTTATGACTTGGAAATTCTGCGAGACGGCAACAGTTTTAGCGCACGACGCGTAAAAGCCGTTCAGCATGGCAAACCGATTTTTTATATGACCGCGTCGTTCCAGAGCCAGGAAACCGGCTTCGAACATCAGAACACCATGCCTGATGTCCCGGCACCAGAAACGCTGGTTTCAGAATCAGATATTGCCAAAAATCTGGCGCATCTGATCCCTGAAAAATTCCGCGAAAAATTCATTGGTCACAAGCCGATTGAAATGCGTCCGGTGAAATTCCATAACCCGTTGAAGGGAAGTGTAGAAGAACCTCACCGCGCGGTCTGGTTCAGGGCTAACGGAGAAATGCCGGATGATTTGCGCATCCATCAGTATCTGCTGGGTTATGCCTCGGACTTCAATTTCCTGCCGACTGCATTGCAACCGCACGGTATCGGGTTCCTTGAGCCGGGAATGCAGGTCGCGACCATCGACCATTCGATGTGGTTCCACCGCCCTTTCCGTATGGATGACTGGCTGCTATACGCCGTTGAAAGCACATCTGCGTCGGGCGCTCGTGGTTTTGTACGCGGACAATTTTATACCCGTGATGGCGTGCTGGTTGCCTCTACGGTACAGGAAGGCGTGATCCGCCAGCGGACGCCTGAATAAACATTATCCGATCACGGTTGGCAAAAACTGTGCATTAAAAAGGGGCGATATCGTTATCGCCCCTTTTGCATATCATCATTATTTTGTTGTTTTGTACTGCTTAATGAGAGAGTTAGCGCACTACTTTCTCTGAAATCCTGTTACTGAGCCATTACTGGTTATAGGCGTTTTCGCCGTGGCTGTTCACATCCAGACCTTCACGTTCCTGCTCTTCAGGAACACGCAGGCCTACAATCATGTCAGCCACTTTGTAACCGATGAAGGCCACAACACCAGACCACACCAGTGTGACGCAAACGCTGAAGAACTGAACCCAAACCTGATGGCCCATGGTCACGCCTTCTGCGTAACCCACGCCGCCCAGAGAGCTGGAAGTGAATACGCCGGTCAGCAGGCAACCTACGATACCGCAGACGCCGTGAACACCGAACACGTCACAGGTATCATCAACGCGCAGCCATTTCTTCAGGGTAACGACACCCCACAGGCCAGTCACACCGCCGACCAGACCGATGATCAACGCACCGCCCACGCCGACCGTACCACACGCCGGAGTGATGGCAACCAGACCTGCGATAGCGCCGGAGCTTGCGCCCAGCAGAGAAGGCTTGCCGCGAACCATCCACTCAACCAGAGTCCAGGACAGGATTGCGCCAGCCGTTGCAATCACGGTATTCAGGAACGCCAGCGCGGCAATGGAACTTGCTGCACTTGCAGAGCCGGCGTTAAAGCCGAACCAGCCGACATACAGGATTGCAGCGCCAGTGAACACCATTGGCAGATTGTGAGGTTTGAACGCTTCTTTACCGAAACCGGCACGTTTGCCCAGCAGATAAGCACCGACCAGACCCGCGATAGCGGCGTTGATGTGAACAACAGTACCGCCGGCGAAGTCCAGCGCGCCATCAGCAGCCAGGAAACCGCCCGCCCATACCATGTGTGCCATTGGAATGTAGGAGAAGGTCAGCCAGATCACGGTGAAAATCAGCACCGCAGAGAAACGCACACGTTCAGCGATACCACCGACGATCAGTGCCACGGTGATACAGGCGAATGAACACTGGAATGCCACATGGATCATCTGAGAGAAGGTGCCGGTAACAGAATCCAGGCCAATGCCTTTCATCATTACGTTGCCGAAACCACCGAAGAAGGCGTTACCTTCGCTGAATGCCAGACTGTAACCGTAAAGGATCCACAAGACGCAGACCAATGCGAAGGTCACAATAACCTGAGTCAGCATGGATAAAACGTTTTTGGAACGCAGTAAACCGCCGTAGAACAACGCTACGCCAGGTACGGTCATAAACAATACCAGCGCAGTACAAATCATCATAAAGGCGTTATCAGCGCCGTTGGCGGCGGCTGGTGCCGCGGCCATGGCAAGCGAAGGCAATAATGCCACAGCGCCCAGCCCCATCATGGATAAAAGTTTTTTCATTATTAACCCACCCCTGTTTCTCAAAACTGTTTTTTCTAATCTGATTTATCTCAAACCGACTGGCATGAGAGATAAAAACCGGAAATTACAGTGCTGCTTCGTCGGTTTCACCAGTACGAATACGGATAACACGTTGCAATTCAGCAACGAAAATTTTGCCATCACCGATCTTGCCGGTGTAGGCCGCTTTGCTGATCACGTCGATCACTTCATCGAGCTGATCGTCAGCGATAGCAATGTCGATTTTTACTTTTGGAAGGAAGTTCACACTGTATTCCGCGCCACGGTAAAGTTCGGCATGACCTTTCTGACGGCCAAAACCTTTAACTTCCGTTACGGTCAGCCCCTGAATTCCAACAGCAGACAGCGCTTCACGCACATCTTCCAGCTTAAAAGGTTTGATCACCACAGTAACCAGCTTCATTGTGCCACTCCTCGAATTAAGGGCTTACCGCGAGAGGATTCGCGCCCGATACGCAAGGGATAAAGCAAAGGGTGTGCCAGAGTTGAAACTGATGAAAGATTCCTGCAATTCCCGCGCAAACCGGCATTTTCAGAATAATCGTGACCGGGCGCACAGTTGTTTCGCCACACAGCACACTGCTGAGTACGCACCATTTAAGTGCTCATCGCTGCTTTATAGTGCAATGTGTAAACCGCAGGTATTTTGCCTGCATGAATACGGTGCGCGGGATGGAATGGCGGGAGGATAAGACGTTGAGGAGAGAATGCTGGCGTAACGAACGCGTTACGCCAGCTGACAGTTTATGCGTTTTCTGTGGAAGGAATTCCCGGCTCAGCTGACGCCAGTTCTTGCCCGGCAAGTTGCAACTGATACATCTGATAATACCGGCCTTTTTCTGCCAGCAGCTGTAAGTGGTTGCCCTGCTCAACGGCTTGCCCGCGGTGCAATACCAAAATATTATCTGCATCCACAATCGTCGACAGCCGGTGTGCAATTACAACCAGAGTTGTTTGCTGACGAATGGCACGTAAAGCACGCTGAATTGCCTGCTCGGTTCCTGAGTCGATATTGGCCGTTGCCTCGTCAAGGATCAGAATTTCTGGTGCCTGCACCAAAACGCGCGCCATCGCCAGCAATTGCTTCTGTCCGACAGAGAGATTATTACCCTGTTCGCCCAGACGCGTATTCAATCCTTCAGGCATTCCCCGTACCAGCGGAGAAAGCTGCACAATATCCAGTGCGTGCCAGACCTGAGCTTCATCAATATCGCGACCTAAAGTCACGTTAGAGAATACCGATTCCGCCAGCACCACCGGATCCTGCTGAACCATAGCAATTCCCTTTCGCAGACTGGAATGCGAGAGATCAGCAAGGTTACGCCCGTCGACGCGGATCTCACCTTTATTCAGCGGATAATAGCCCATCAGAAGATTCGCCAGCGTACTTTTGCCACTGCCTGTGTGCCCGACCAGCGCCACAAATCCACGTGAAGGGACATGCAGGGTAATATTCTCCAGCACCCATTTGTCCGGGCGGTAGGCAAAACTGACGTCGCGAATATCAATCTCGCCGCTGGTCAGCAACTTATCGTCCGGTCCGTACTGCTGCTGAGTCCGGTCCATCAAATCAAAGATACGTTCACCTGCGACTACAGCCTGCTGGAGAATGGATTGCTGCGACGTCAGCTCAATCAGAGGTTCGTTTAGACGCCCGAGGTAGTTAATGAAAGCATACAAAACCCCCACGCCAATCGAGCCTTCGGCACTGAAACCGAACAAGATTAACAAGCCGCATAAAATCAGGGATGAAAATAAGCTGAGTAATGGTCGCAGCAAAAATCCTTCCAGCCTGAGCGTCTGCATGCGGGCCATATAATGTGACTGACTGGCGCGGGACAGTCGTTCACCAAACCGTTTTTGCTGACGGAATTGCTGTATGACGTTCATGCCATTAATGACTTCGTTGAAGCCATCATTTATGTCCGCCAGATAAGCACGCACTTTACGAACGACAGGCGTACTGTAAATCTGGTAAAGCCCCATCACCACAAACACAGCCGGGAAGATGCAGATAGCCACCGAGGCAAGTCGCCAGTCAAGGGTGAACATCGCCACCAGCATTGCGCCAATCAGCGCAATGCTGCGCAAAACCGTCGATACAACAGTGACATAAAGGTCACGGATCACTTCAGTATCATTGGTCACACGCGAAATCAGTTGCCCGACCGGCTGGGTATCAAAGGCGCTCAAAGGCTGACGCAATGCCGCATCCATGACGTCGGTGCGCAGACGCTGAACCACGCCAACCGCAGCACGGTTAAACAGAAGTGCCTGAAAATAGTGCAAGCTTGCTGCCAGAAATTGCAGGAAGATGAAACTCAGCGCCAGCAAACTGACTTTCCCCCAGGGCATTTCACCTTTCGCCACATAGTGATCAATAAAGAAACTGATCAGGATCGGGCCGGTGACTTCCGCTGCGGCGGCAATCCACAGCATCAGCACCGCATAAGACAGAGGCTTACTGTATGGTTTGCCATATCCCAGAAGACGTTTAAGCGTAGGCCAGAGCTTCTGGATTTTACTCACTTTTTGTTCAGCCATGTTGTTCCGCCTCCTTTTCCGGCACATCATCCAGCGCAGCTTCAAGCTGCTGATAGCGGAACATATCGCGATACCAGCCCGGCTTCGCAGCCAGTTCGTCATGATCGCCGCGCTGTGAAATGCTTCCGTGACTGAACACCAGAATCTCACTGGCTTCGGTCAGCGCAGAAAGCCGGTGAGCACTGATAATCACCGTTCTGTCACTGCCCCACTGACGCAGATTTTGCAGGATCTGATGCTCCGTGCGGCCATCAACGGCTGACAGGGCATCATCCAGGATCAGGATTTCAGCTTTCAGCAACAGCGCTCTGGCAATCGAAATACGTTGTTTCTGGCCGCCCGAAAGCATAACACCACGTTCACCGACTTCTGTTTCATACCCCTGAGGCAGACGCAAAATGTCATCGTGAACGCTGGCAAGCCGTGCCGCTTCCTCAATGTCTTGCTGCGTGGCATCCGGCCGGCCGAGGGCAATGTTCTGCGCGACGGTATCTGAAAACAGGAAAGGCGTCTGGCTGACTACCGCAAGCCGCGCGCGCCAGTCATCAAGCCGGATCTCTTTGAGTGATAGACCGTGGTAACGCACATCGCCTTCAGTCACATCGAACTGGCGCTGAAGCAGTGCCAGCAAGGTACTTTTTCCAGAACCCGTCGGGCCACATAAACCGAGCATTTGCCCCGGTTTCAGGGAAAACGCCACAGACGTTAAGGCAGCGTGTTGGTGTTCGGGATAATGGAAATTGTTGATCTGCGCTTCAAGTACTGCGCGACCCGCCGGTAAAGGCGTTGCGCCATCGGCCACCGCTGGCGCTTCCTGTAACAGGCTGCGGATACGGCTGTAGGCGGCACTGCCACGCTCTACGATATTGAACATCCACGCCAGCGCCAGCATCGGCCAGATCATCAGCCCCAGATACATCACAAAACTGGTCAGTTCACCGAGTGTCAGATGCCCGTTGACCACCATCCAGCTGCCGCCGCCAATGGCCAGAAGATTTGCCATGCCAATGGAGACGTAAATCGTCGGATCAAAACGTGCATCGACCCGGGCTACGCGCAGGTTTTTAGCACCGGTATCCGCGGCAACATCAGCAAATTGTGATGACTGATGGTTTTCCAGACCAAAAGCTTTGATCATGCGGATGCTGGTCAGGCTTTCCTGTGCCTGATCGTTTAGAGAGGAAAATGCCGCCTGTGCGGTTTTAAAGCGGGAATGCAACTGGTCGCCGTAACGCTTGATGATGATCGCCATCACCGGCATCGGCACCAGCGAAAGCAGAGTCAGTTCCCAGCTGATCTGGGTTGCCATGACAATCAGCACGGCAAGTCCCATAACCAGTGAATCCACCAGTGTCAAAACGCCCTCGCCTGCGGCAAACACCACGCGGTCGACGTCGTTGGTGGCACGGGCAATCAAATCGCCGGTGCGATGACGCAAATAAAAAGCCGGATGCTGACGACTAAGCTGGCGGAAGAAATCCTGGCGTAACTCGACGGCCAGCTTATAGGACGCACCGAATAACAGTACGCGCCAGACATAGCGCAGCAGGTACACGACTATCGCTGTGCCGAGCATCAGACCCAGCCATGCGAAAAGCACGTTGTAAGACATTTGTTTTGACGTTACGCCATCAATGATTATGCCCACCAGTTTTGGCGGCAGTAATTGCAGGACAGCAATAATGATCAGCAAGGCAACGGCACCCAGATACCGGCGCCATTCGCGACGGAAGTACCAGCCTAATTGTGCAAACAGTCTCACGCAGAGTTTTCCATACAAATAATAATGATTTTATTGAGTTAACAGATATCACAAATACCCGTTTGCTCTTCAGGCTGACAAGGATACCAGAGTTAACATGCGTTTCTGATGAAACTTTTTACTGCAACTTTTGCATTAAATGGGCAATGCGGTGGTCGATTTTATGCGCTCCATCGCAAAACTTGAGGTCACATCGTTCAGTCCCGGAATGCCGTTCACAAGTCGCTTGTAAAAGTTATCGTAGCTTTTCATATCGGAAACCTGCACCTGCAATAAATAATCATATTCTCCGGCCATCCGGTAGAAGCCAAGTACTTCCGGAAATGCTTCAACCTGTTGTACAAACCGCTGATACCATTCGCTGTTGTGATGCTGAGTTTTGATCAGTACAAATGCCGTCAGGCTCAGTCCCAGCTTATCGCCATCCAGCAACGCCACTTTGCCGCGAATAATCCCGTCATCTTCAAGGCGCCTGATTCGTTTCCAGCAAGGAGTGGAAGTGAGATTAACGGCATCCGCCAGTTCGTTCAGGGAAAGGGTGCAATCTTTTTGCAGCAGGGATAAAAGCTTGAGGTCAATTTTATCTACCATAAGGCACTCCGAGAGAATATTTTTCTACAAATACGGCAAACCGTGGGTCAAAGAGTAACTTATTTCTCTGGTGATTACGTTATTCTTATCTCATCAAAACACTTTTATGAGTCTGCAACATGCGTAACTCCTGGGTCACTCACGCCATTAAAGAAATCGACGCCGATTTTCAACGTTCAGCCGACACACACTTAATTCGTCTCACACTGAATGACTTACCCGGGATTTCGATGTATCTGAAGGATGAGAGCACCCACCCTTCCGGCAGCCTGAAACATCGCCTGGCACGCTCACTGTTTTTATATGGTCTTTGCAACGGCTGGATCCGCGAAAATACGCCCATCATTGAAGCTTCTTCGGGCAGCACCGCCATTTCCGAAGCCTACTTCGCCCGACTGTTGGGTCTCCCTTTTATTGCCGTGATGCCTTCCTGTACGGCTCCGCGCAAGATTCAGCAAATTGAGTTTTACGGCGGTCGCTGTCATTTCGTCGAAAATTCCAGCCAGATTTATGCGGCTTCTGAGCAACTCGCCAGAGAACTGAACGGCCATTATATGGATCAGTTCACCTACGCGGAGCGCGCGACTGACTGGCGCGGGAACAACAATATTGCCGACAGTATTTTCCGTCAGATGTCCCGCGAGCCGCATCCGGTGCCGCGCTATCTGGTGATGAGTGCCGGTACCGGTGGAACCTCTGCGACGCTCGGACGCTATATCCGTTATCAGGGGCACGACACCGAACTGGTGGTGGTAGATCCTGAAAACTCGGTATTTTACGATTATTATCAGCAACGTGACGCCAGCGTCACTGCGCAATGCAGCAGCCGCATTGAGGGCATTGGCCGCCCGCGCGCCGAACCGTCATTTATCCCGGACGTCATCGACAACATGATGCAGGTGCCCGATGCCGCAAGCGTGGCGACCGTCCGCTGGTTAGAAAAGGTGCTGGGACGAAAAGTCGGTGGCTCAACGGGCACCAATATGTGGGGCGCTTTGCAGCTGGCAAAACAAATGCATGAGAAAGGTGAAACCGGTTCGATCGTCACGCTGCTTTGCGACAGCGGCGAACGCTATCTGAATACCTATTTTGACGACAACTGGGTGGCGAAGAATATCGGGGATATTTCCGTTTACGCTGCACAACTGGAAGGACTTAACTAATATTTTTCTAAAATAATTCGAGTTGCAGGCAGGCGGCAAGTTTGTGAATCCCGATGAGCTTACATGAGTAAGTGATTCGGGTGAGCAAACGCAGCCAACGCATCTGCAGCTTGAAGTATGACGGAAAAAAGCCGGGACAGAATGGCCCGGCTTGCTGCAATACCTTTTATTCGGGGGAATAGGTGAGGTGTGGAGTGTGCAGCCAGTGTTGCAAAAAGTGAGACACCGCCTGATTGCGGCAATGCCCGATGATTTGTAAGTGAGGAGATTGCTCTTTCAGCACCGGTAATGCGTTGCCCATTATCAGCCCCATCCCGACGCCTTCCAGCATTTCTTTGTCGTTCATAGCATCGCCAAAGGCCATGCATTCAGACATTTCAATCCCCAGTCCCGCCGTCAGAAGTGCCAGGGCGCTGCCTTTATTGCTGCCCGCAGGCTGCACATCCAGACAATCTGCCGCTGAGAAACACAAATCTAAGCGCGGTCCGAAGTGCGCTTTCAGCTGAGGAACCAGCGCCAGCAGGGTTTCGTGAGGCGCGCAGAAACACACTTTACTGTTACCCGAATCCGGCAATAAACGCAGATCCTGCAACTGGTAACGGAAACCGCTGAACTGGTGCGGGATCAGTAAGTCAGGATCATCGAGCGACGTAAACCAGCCGTCATCGCGGAACACGTGCAGACTGGCCGGAGTATCCCATTGCGTGTGCAGAAGCTCATGCGCACAATCTTCGGACAAATCGCTTGCGTGCAACCGGTGGCCGGCTAAGTCATGAATACGCGTGCCGTTACCAGTGATCAGGAAACCGTCCAGCCCGATATTTGCCAGAATATCTTTCATTTCAAGATAATGACGACCGGTCGCAAACGTAAGTTTTACCGGTTTTTCAGCCAGCTGACGCAGCGTTGCCAGTGTTTTTTCGCCCAGGGTGTGATCGGGTAAAAGCAGCGTGCCATCCATATCAAATGCAGCTAAACGGTACATGTTTCCTCTCTGAGCGGGAATAATTTTCACTTTCAAAGTATGTACCCGGATTTGCGGAACTAATAGTGAACAGTTTATGAATACTGTTCCGGTTTTAGCTCACACTTTCTTTCTTCGCGGCAAGCCAGCGCGCCGTGCGTGGGATATCCTGAACAAACGATATGCTGAACAAACAAGTTAACCTGAAAAATAAGGTTCCGTATTTATCATGCGCCTGCAAAACCGCCTTAATCAATTCCAGCGTCTGCATCTCAAAACCGGATCGTTTCCGGTTCAGCTTACTGTGGCAGAACTGGCAGACATTTTTTGCTGTAGCGAACGCCATACGCGAACTTTACTCACTCATTTTCAAGATGCGGGCTGGATTGAATGGAAATCACAGGCTGGCCGCGGTAAACGCGCCTCGCTCTGCTGCCTGAGAACACCAGAAGATCTGCGCGGCTCCTATTTACAGGAATTACTGATTAACGGTGAACATTCTGCAGCACTGCAATTAAGCCAGCTGGATCCCACACACCTCAATGCCCTGCTGGCACCGCATCTCGGCGGACAATGGCAGGAAGACGCCCCCACATTACGCATACCTTATTACCGCCCTCTCCAGCCTTTGGATCCTCTGACCCTGACCGGGCGGGCGGAGCAGCATCTCGCCCACACCATTCATGCGGGTCTGACGCGTTATATTCCGGGAAACTCTGCGCCACAGCCTGATCTGGCACATCACTGGCAGGTCAGTAACAATGGCAAAACCTGGCAGTTTTTTCTGCGCAGTCAGTTGTTCTGGCATAACGGCGAGCCGCTTAAAACAGCGCAACTGATGGCGCGGTTCCAGCAGCTAAAAAATTCGTCACGCGGCAAACACAATCTGGCGTCCGTCACCCGACTGTCGCAGCCTCACGCGCTATGTCTGCAATTTGATCTCGATAAACCCGATTACTGGCTGGCACATCGTTTTGCCGATCTCAATTGCCTGCTTTCGCACCCTGAAGATCCGCACATCGGTGCCGGACCTTTCCGTCTGACCACGTTTTCCCCTGAGCTGGTGCGGCTGGAGCAACACACGTTGTATACGCTTCAACATCCTTATCTGGCGGCGATTGAGTTTTGGATCACGCCACAACTGTTTGCTCAGAAGAACAATGTCAGCTGTCAGCATCCGGTCAGGATCATTCTTGGCGAGCAAGAAGAATTATCGCGGGTAAAACCGGTAAGACGCAGCACCAGCCTGGGGTTTTGCTATATCGCCGCCAATCTCCGGCGCGGTGTGTTAAATGAAGCGCAGGCGCGGAAAATCGTTCGTCTGATCCAGCGCAGCGGCATGTTAAATAATTTGCCTATCGATCATGACCTGGTGAAATCCAGCAAAGAAATGCTGCCGGGCTGGCCAATTCCTTTGCATGACGATGCGGATGTTCTGCTGCCGGAAAAACTAACATTGCTTTTTCATCCGCCGGTTGAATTTGAACTGGTGGCGCAGGCGCTAAAAGAACGGCTGGCGGAAGAAGGTTGTCGGCTTGAGATTGGTTACCATGCTGGCAGGCTCTGGGAGGACGATGCGTTGCTCCGCTCAGCCGATCTTCTGCTCGGGGACCGCCTGATTGGTGAATCGCCCGAAGCATCGCTTGAAAACTGGCTACAGCAAGACCCGCTCTGGCCGGGGATCCTGCGCGATGAAGATTATGCGTGTCAGCAACAGCGCCTGGAAGTGATTCAGCAAATCCCGCAGGAAAACCGTCGTTCGGATGAGCTTCGCGATCATTTCTTTAAATGGATGAAATCAGGCATCGTGACACCCTTATTTAATTATCAATATCAGGTCAGTGCGCCACCGCGTATCAGCGGAGTTCAGCTTACGGCCTGGGGCTGGTTCGATTTTTGTCAGGCCTGGGTTCCGCCACCCCTGCAGGATGAAAATGCGTGAAGGAGCTGTTTCACTACACTCTTTCACTACACTCTGGCACTAAAGAAAAGTAACATTAGGGCAGTTTTACTGTCCGGCGGGCAGTGAATTCAGATAATGGTTTCAACAACAGGTAATCAGAATGAAAAGAGCAGTGGTAGTTTTTAGCGGCGGACAAGATTCAACAACCTGTCTGATTCAGGCTCTGAAGCAATATGACGAAGTCCACTGCGTCACGTTCGATTATGGTCAGCGCCATCGTGCTGAAATTGAAATCGCACAGAAATTATCAGTGGAACTTGGCGCCCGTGCGCATAAGGTGCTGGATGTTGGCTTGTTAAATGAACTGGCGGTCAGCAGCCTGACCCGCGATAACATTCCGGTGCCTAACTTTGGGGATGAAAATAACGGCGGCCTGCCAAGCACTTTCGTTCCAGGTCGTAATATTTTATTCCTGACACTGGCAGCAATTTACGCTTATCAGATCCAGGCTGAAGCGGTGATCACCGGGGTTTGTGAAACAGATTTCTCCGGTTATCCGGATTGCCGTGATGAGTTCGTGAAAGCGCTGAACACGGCCGTTTCGCTCGGTCTGGCACGCGATGTCCGTTTTGAAACGCCGCTGATGTGGCTGAATAAAGCCGAAACCTGGGCGCTGGCTGATTATTATCAGCAACTGGATCTGGTCCGCCATAAAACGCTGACCTGTTATAACGGCATTGCCGGTGATGGCTGCGGCGAATGTGCGGCCTGTCATTTGCGCGCCAACGGTTTGCAGCAATTTCAGCAGGATAAAACAGGCGTGATGAACAGCCTGAAGCAGAAAACCGGTCTGCGCTGATTAAGCAGACGTGAGAAGCAAAGCGGGTGGCCATCAGACCGCCCGTTTTCTATTAATCAGCATGTTTATCAGTACTTAGCCAAATCAGTCGTTTTCCAGCTCCAGTTCACGTAATCGCTCCAGCAACTCACCTTCCAGCGGCAACGCCTTTTGCGTACGCAAGTCAATACAGACAAACGTCAGCGTCGCATCGGCAACCACTTCGCCCTCACAGGTCACAACCTGTTCCAGCACACCGCTGCGTCCGTTTAATTGCTGCATGCTGCTGTCAATGCGCAACACATCGCCAAGCACTGCGGGTTTGCGATAATTGATGTTGATATTTACCACGATAAACGCGATTTTATTTTCGCTCATCCACTGGAAACCCGACTGATTATCGAGCCATTCCCAGCGGGCAGTTTCGAGGAATTCAAGATAGCGCGCATTGTTGACGTGCTGATAGACGTCGATATGAAAGCCGCGAACTTTGATAAAGGTATGCATAGTGGTTAAAAAACTCCTGATAGTCGTCTGAGGCATACAACCAAACTGGTCAGATGTCTTTAGAGATTAGCAGAAGAAAACGGCGGCAACCGTTGAGGGTTTACCGCCGCGACATCCGTCACAATTTCAGACGGTCCTTGTTACGTTCAAATAATGCAGCACCAATTCCCGGTACTTCGCGCAGTTGTTCCACATCGGTAAACTGCCCAAGTTCCTCGCGATAGCTGATGATGGCCTGCGCCTTCTTCATCCCTACCCCGTTCATCACCTTGGCAAATTCCTCTGCCGTCGCAGTGTTGATGCTTACAGTACTTTCATCTGTAACCGCAGCCTGCTCCTTTTTCACTTGCGGGCCTGAGACTTTACCTGCAGCCGTTACCGGCGCTGCAGTAGTAGTCGCCACAGGGCTGGTGGCATTGGGTGCCGCGTGTAACATAACGGGCAGAGTAGAAAGCCCCAGTGCCAGAGCCAACGAAAGTGATGTAATGCCTAATTTTTTCATGCTGTATCCTCCATGTGTTTGACAGCACGGAGAGAGTGCATCAGGCAGGAAAAGCGAACAACGGGCAAGTTTCAAATATGGAAAAGGCCGCGAAAGCGGCCTTTGTTTGTTGCAACGCGTTGCAAAACTTTGCGGCGTTTACTGGTTTTGTGCAGCTGAACCGTATTTGATTTTCGCTTCCTGACGCAGATTAGTCAGCAAGGCATCAAAGGTTACGTTCGAGGAGGTTTGTTGCATCTCCTGATTGAAACGCGCGATATCCGCTTCAGGAACGACACCCGGCGTCACAGTATTCAGTTTAACCAGCACGCTGTTGCCTTTATTGTCCTGAGTCAGACCATAAACTGGCTGGTCTTTCTGAGGATGTGGCAACGCGTAGACGTTAGATTCAAACGCAGAAGGCTGCTGACTGCGCTGGACTTTCTGCACAGCACCGAAGCTCAGACCTGCCGCTTTCATCGCGTCATCGCCTTTGCCGTCTTTCAGAGCGGTCAGCAGTTTCTCGCCATCCATCCGTGCCTGATCTTGTGCTTTCTGGCGTTTAACCAGCGTCGTCACCTGATCTTTCACTTCAGCAAAAGGTTTCACGCCTTCCGCTTTATGCGCATCTACACGAACCACAAAGGCGCGATCGCCATCGACAGTAATGATATCGGAGTTACTGCCCGGAGAACCGTCCTGACCAATCAGACCGCCATCAAAAATCGCCTGTACGACAGGTTTGAAGTTGATGCCAGCAGGAATTTGGTTTTGGGTAAACCAGTCGGTATGCACCGCTTTGGTTCCTGCAACTTCTTCGGCTGAAGTCAGAGATTCATTGTCATTGGTTGCCGCTTCGCTGACTTTCTGTTGCAGCGCGTAGTAAGCATCCAGTGATTTTTCCTGCTTAAGCTTGTCAGTGATCGCGTTACGGACAGCCGCTAACGGTTTGACCTGCTCAGGCGTCACGTCATCAAGGCGCAGGATGAAGAAACCGCTGTCAGATTTAATCACGCCGGAAACCTGACCTTTAGCCGTCAGATTAGCGTTCTTAAATTCTGGCAATGTGGTTTCAGGTTCCATCCAGCCCAAATCACCACCCTGTTTAGCGCTCAGGGCATCGGTAGATTTAGTCTTAGCCAGTTCGGCAAAGTCAGTCCCTTTTTTCAGCTCGGCGGCAACCGCGTCGGCATCAGCCTGTGATTTAAGGACAATGACGCTGTAACGGCGACGTTCAGGCTGACCAAACTCACTTTTGTGCTGATCGTAATAGGCGCTGATATCAGCATCTGTCACTTCAGTTTTGCCCTGCATGGCCGCGGCATCCATTTCGATGTAGCTGACTTTTACCTGCTCAGGGGAAATAAAGCTGTTTTTGTTCTGGTCGTAGAAAGCCTGTAACTCTGCGTCAGTCACCTGCTGTTTAGCAGCCAGCGCATCGGTATCCAGAGTGGCGGTTTGTACTTCACGAACCTGCAGAAGCAGTGCAGCCAATGATTTGCTTTCTACCGGCAAAACGAAATCTGACTGGCCGTAGGCCTGCTCAAGCTGCTGACTGATGAGCTGCTGTTTCATCAACTGCGCAAAATTATCCGCGCTGTATCCCATGCTTTGGATACTTTGCAGATATTTGGCGTTATCAAAACGGCCATCAGTCTGGAATTGTGGGGTGGCAAAAATCGCATCTTTGATCTGCTGATCGCTGACGGTAATACCCAATTTTTTGGAATACTGATCCAGCAAAGTGACGTCAATCAGATTGCTCAGGGATTCCTGACGCAATTGCTGCATGTAACCGTCACTGCCCGCCAGTTCAGAGAACTGATCGCCAAGTTGCTGCTGCAACCGGTTACGCTGGTTCTGTACAGCCTGCTCTAACTGAGCCCGGCCGATTTCCTGACCATTCACTTTCGCTGCATAGTCGCCTGAACCGCCGACCAGGTAGTTGCCCACCCCTGTCAAAATAAAGGACAGAATAATCAGGGCCAGAATGATTTTGAGCACGACGTTGTTGGAAGCCGCGCGTAAATTGTCCATCATAGTGAGGCAACACTCCGCTGTAATAAAAAAAGCGCATCGTTCTCGATGCGCCTTGTATCTTACCTTACCAGCCCGATGACGTCAGGTTATTGTTTAACAACCAGACCTGAATGAAAAAGCATCAGTGATGCGCCTCACACGGTTATAACGTCAGCTTGCAGATAATTAGCCGTTAACGGCATCTTTCAGCGCTTTACCTGCACGGAAGCCAGGTACTTTGGCTGCTGCAATGCTGATTTCTTTACCGGTCTGTGGGTTACGACCAGTACGTGCTGAACGTTCACGCACGGAGAAAGTACCGAAGCCTACCAGAGCTACTTCATCCCCCGCTTTCAGGGTGTCAGTGACAGATGCAAGAACAGCATCTAAAACACGTCCCGCTGCGGCTTTAGAAATATCAGCACCGGCAGCAATTTTGTCGATCAATTGTGACTTATTCACTCTTATCATCCCCTCTTAATTTCGTTCATCACGCCGCATTTTCCCTGCAGACGTGACCGCGCTGCTGTTATATCAATCTTGTCAGAGCGATGCAAGCGACTGAAAGCAGCCTGAAACCCTTTGACCGTTGACTACGTTAACGGCACAAAAAAAAGCTGGCAAGTGAGATTTCACCTGCCAGCCTGAGTTTTATTCAACTGTGTAAGCTGATGTCACTATTTTGCTGCCACCGGCAGTGCACCGTAAGCCGGATTTTGCAATGCGATGTTCAGAACATCATCAATGCGTTTTACCGGGTGGATCTCAAGATCTGCCAGCACGTTTGCCGGAATTTCTTCCAGATCGCGTTTGTTGTCATCCGGGATCAGAACCACTTTGATGCCACCACGATGGGCTGCGAGCAGTTTTTCTTTCAGACCGCCAATTGGCAGAACCAGACCACGCAAAGTGATTTCACCTGTCATCGCAACATCCGCACGAACCGGGTTACCCGTCAGACAAGACACCAGCGCAGTACACATTGCGATACCGGCACTCGGACCATCTTTCGGCGTTGCCCCTTCTGGTACGTGAACGTGAATATCGCGTTTTTCGTAGAAGTCAGGGTTGATACCCAGTTTGTCAGCACGTGAACGCACAACGGTCAGCGCGGCCTGAATGGATTCCTGCATCACTTCACCCAGAGAACCGGTGTAAGTCAGCTTACCTTTGCCCGGTACGCAGGCCGTTTCGATGGTCAGCAATTCGCCGCCCACTTCGGTCCACGCCAGACCAGTGACCTGGCCCACACGGTTTTCGGTATCAGCACGACCATAATCGACCTTCTGCACGCCGAGGAAATCTTTCAGGTTGTCGCCGTTGATTTCAATGTGCTTGATGTTTTTATCCATCAGCAATTGTTTAACTGCTTTTCGGCAAAGTTTAGACAACTCACGTTCTAAACTACGCACACCCGCTTCACGGGTATAGAAACGGATAATGCCGATAATTGCGCTGTCATCAACCGTCAGTTCGTTCTTCTTAAGCGCGTTACGCTCAAGCTGCTTCGGCAGCAAATGCTGTTTGGCGATGTTTAGTTTTTCATCTTCGGTATAGCCCGAAAGACGGATCACTTCCATACGGTCAAGCAGCGGAGCCGGGATATTCATCGAGTTCGAGGTCGCCACAAACATCACATCTGACAGGTCGTAATCGACTTCCAGATAGTGATCGTTAAACGCCACGTTCTGTTCCGGATCCAACACTTCCAGCAGAGCAGAAGCGGGATCACCACGCATGTCCGATGACATCTTGTCGATTTCATCTAGCAGGAACAGCGGATTTTTAACCCCGACTTTCGCCATTTTCTGGATCAGTTTGCCCGGCATGGAACCGATATAGGTACGACGGTGACCGCGGATTTCCGCTTCATCACGTACGCCACCCAGCGCCATACGTACATACTGACGGCCAGTCGCACGTGCGATTGACTGACCCAGTGAGGTTTTACCCACACCCGGAGGCCCGACCAGACACAGGATTGGCCCTTTAATTTTGCTGACACGACTCTGTACTGCGAGGTATTCCAGAATGCGGTCTTTGACACGCTCCAGACCATAGTGGTCAGTATCCAGAACTTCCTGCGCTTTGAGCAGGTCTTTTTTCACTTTGCTACGGGCATTCCATGGCACCTGAAGCATCCAGTCGATATATCCACGGACAACCGTGGCTTCGGCGGACATCGGCGACATCATTTTCAGCTTTTGCAACTCAGCTTCGGTTTTTTCACGCGCATCTTTCGGCATTTTGGCCGCTTCGATTTTGCGTTTCAGCGCCTCATGCTCGTCAGGCGTATCGTCCATTTCGCCAAGTTCTTTCTGAATCGCTTTCATTTGCTCATTCAGATAGTACTTCGCGCTGGCTTTTTTCCATCTGTTTTTTGACACGGTTACGGATGCGTTTCTCAACCTGTAACAGGTCGATTTCCGATTCCATCATCGCCATCAGATATTCCAGACGCTCGGTGATATCAAACATTTCCAGTACGGATTGTTTATCAGCGAGTTTCAATGGCATATGCGCAGCAATGGTGTCAGCCAGACGTGCAGCATCTTCAATACTGTTCAGCGAAGTCAGCACTTCCGGCGGGATCTTTTTGTTCAGCTTGATGTAGCCTTCAAACTGATTAATCGCAGTACGCACCAGAACTTCCTGCTCGCGTTCATCCACGGCCGGAGATTCAAGATATTCCGCCTGGGCAGCAAAATGCTCGCCACTGTCAGAAAGTGTCGTAATACGCGCACGTTGTAACCCTTCCACCAGCACTTTGACCGTGCCGTCCGGGAGCTTCAGCATTTGTAATATTGAGGCAACCGTACCCACGGAGAAGAGGTCATTAACGCCCGGCTCATCTGTTGAAGCTTCTTTCTGCGCCACCAGCATGATTTTTTTGTCGTGATCCATCGCAGCTTCGAGGCACCGAATCGATTTTTCCCTGCCAACAAACAACGGGATCACCATGTGCGGATAAACCACCACATCGCGCAAAGGCAATACGGGGATTTCTATGCGTTCAGAACGCTCAGGGTTCATAGAGCTCTCTCTTAGTTTAGCTTCCGCCAGGTTAAGGAAATCTCGTGAAACACGAGTCAGACGGGTTTCAGCAAGTCGTTAACTGAGTATATGGGGATGAATGTCTGACATTCAACGATAAGAATGTGCGAAAAAAAAATGGGGGACAAAATCCCCCATTTCATGGCTAACTCTCTGGATAGATTGGCTAATTATTCGCCAGATGCCTGTTGTGCTTCTGGTTTGCCATAAATCATCAGAGGTTCTGACTGGCCCGCAATCACGGACTCATCAATCACCACTTTCTCGACATCTTCGAGAGACGGCAGATCATACATAGTGTCCAGCAATGCGGCTTCTACGATGGAACGCAGACCACGGGCACCGGTTTTACGGACCATGGCTTTTTTCGCAATCGCAACCAGCGCTTCATCGCGGAATTCCAGTTCAACGCCTTCCAGATTGAACAATGCCTGATATTGCTTAGTCAGGGCATTTTTCGGCTCTTTCAGAATCTGAATCAGAGCTTCTTCGTTCAGCTCGCTCAGTGTCGCTACCACTGGCAGACGACCAATGAACTCAGGGATCAGACCAAATTTGATCAAATCTTCTGGTTCAGCCTGCGCCAGCAACTGACCTTCGGTCGCTTTCTGTTCTTTACCTTTCACTTCTGCACCAAAACCGATACCTGTATTGGTGTTGATACGCTGACCAATCACTTTATCCAGACCGGCAAATGCGCCGCCACAGATAAAGAGGATTTTCGATGTATCAACTTGCAGGAATTCTTGCTGTGGATGCTTACGTCCGCCTTGCGGTGGAACGGCAGCCACGGTGCCTTCAATCAGTTTCAGCAGCGCTTGCTGAACACCTTCGCCCGACACGTCACGCGTGATAGACGGGTTGTCAGATTTGCGGGAAATCTTATCGATTTCATCAATGTAAACAATGCCGCGTTGCGCTTTCTGTACGTCGTAGTCACATTTCTGCAGCAGTTTCTGGATAATATTTTCGACGTCTTCACCGACGTAACCGGCTTCGGTCAGCGTGGTAGCATCAGCCATCGTAAATGGCACATCCAGGAAACGCGCCAGGGTTTCAGCCAGCAGCGTTTTACCGCTACCGGTTGGCCCGATCAGCAGAATGTTGCTCTTGCCTAACTCGATACCGTTGCTGGTATCGCCATTACGCAGGCGCTTGTAGTGGTTGTACACAGCCACAGCCAGCACTTTTTTCGCAGGTTCCTGGCCGATAACATAATCGTCAAGGTGCTGACGGATTTCATGCGGCGTCGGTAACGCACTGCGTTCACGGTGTGGCGCGACTTCTTTGATCTCTTCGCGAATAATGTCATTACATAAATCGACACATTCATCGCAGATATACACTGACGGCCCGGCAATCAGCTTACGCACTTCATGCTGGCTTTTGCCGCAAAAAGAGCAGTACAGCAGCTTTCCTGAACCGTCTTTGCGCTTATCTGTCATCAGTAAACCTCTTCTCTAGTATCAGTCCCGCAGCGTAACAAGAACACCACGGTACGACCATATTACACAACAGCCGCATGATTGGCTGATGTCTGTTCATTCCTGTTATGACTCATGGCAGGCAGGTTTTGCTTAATACAAAACCTGCCGTTGAGACGTCCGTATGAGTATAACTATAGACCATCAGCCCGGCAGAAATAAGCCGTCAGGCGCGATGGGTAAATACGGAATCCACTAACCCGTACTGTACAGCCTCATCAGCAGACAGGAAACGGTCACGCTCAGTGTCACGCTCTATTTCTTCAAGAGTTTTACCCGTATGTTTCGCCATCAGCTCATTCATACGTGATTTCACTTTGAGAATTTCTTTTGCGTGGATTTCGATGTCCGTCGCCTGGCCCTGGAAACCGCCCAGTGGCTGGTGGATCATCACGCGTGAGTTTGGCAGACAGAAACGTTTGCCTTCTGCACCGGCAGTCAACAGGAACGCCCCCATTGAACAAGCCTGCCCCATACAAATGGTGCTGACGTCCGGTTTAATAAACTGCATGGTGTCATAAATCGACATACCGGCAGTGATCACACCACCCGGTGAGTTGATATAAAGATAAATGTCTTTTTCCGGACTTTCTGCTTCCAGAAACAGCATCTGGGCAACAATCAGGTTAGCCATATGGTCTTCAACCTGACCTGTCAGGAAGATGATGCGTTCCTTAAGCAGACGGGAGAAGATGTCGTATGAACGTTCGCCCCGTGAAGTTTGCTCAACCACCATGGGTACCAACGCCATGTTTGGTGCAAATTGCTCTCTTTCACCACTGTATGACATAACCGTCTCCTAATAGATTCTGTTTGGCGCTCTTTAAAACCGATTCTACTTGAGATAGGCACACATGACTATGCTCAAGCGGCCAAGTCGCCATTTACACGCCTGACGGTCGTTATCAGTCAGATTTTAACTACAAATTTACCTGGGTTCGTTCTTATCAATTGGGGGATTTAGCCCCTTTTTTCAAGCCTGCAGGAATATTTCTTTTTCTCACGCGGTCCTGAACCGATGAAAGCCATTGTGGATGAGGCCAGTGTGAGGTTTCTACGTGGGCTGTGCCTTATAGTGATAAATATAGTGCAAAAACAACAGTCAAAAACAAAAAATACCTGATTTTCAGCAAATAAAAAGCCCGCAGTAAAAACTGCGGGCCTGAGAAGCGAACCTGTAAACAGGTTCAGCAACGTGCAATTAACTTATGCAGGTTGAGTCTGGTTCATCAGCTCAGTAAAGGTAGTGGCTTTTTCAGTCACTTTCGCTTTAGACAATAGAGTTTCGACCGCTTGTTCTTCCAGAGCGACGTTACGCATGTTGTTCATCAGCTCTTTGTTTTTGCTGTAGAACTCAACAACTTCTTGTGGATCTTCGTACGCAGAAGCCATTTCTTCGATCAGCGCTTTAACGCGATCTTCGTCAGCTTTCAGTTCGTGCTGGCTGATCACTTCGCCCAGCAGCAGACCAACAACGACGCGACGTTTAGCTTGCTCTTCGAACAACTCACGTGGCAGTTCCAGCGCTTGTTTTTCGTTGCCGCCGAAACGTTGTGCAGCCTGACGACGCAGAACATCTACTTCGCCGTCGATCAGTGCAGCTGGCACGTCGATTTCGTTAGCGCTGACCAGACCGTCGATTGCCTGAGTTTTGATGCGGTTACGAACAGCACCTTTCAGCTCGCGTTCCATGTTTTTACGCACTTCAGCGCGCAGACCTTCAACAGAACCATCAGCCACGCCGAAACGTTTGATGAATTCTGGCGTCAGTTCTGGCAGTTCACGCTCTTCAACTTTCTTCAGAGTGATCGCGAACTTAGCTGCTTTACCTTTCAGGTTTTCAGCGTGGTAGTCTTCCGGGAAGTTCACGTCGATTGTGAATTCTTCACCCGCTTTGTGACCGACCAGACCTTCTTCGAAGCCTGGGATCATGCGGCCCTGGCCCATAGCCAGTACGAAATCAGAGGCTTTGCCGCCTTCGAAATCTTCACCGTCGATAGAACCGGAGAAATCAACGGTTACGCGGTCTTCAGCAGTGGCTGCAGCGTCAGTTTCTTTCCAGTCAGCTTGTTGCTTACGCAGAGTTTCCAGCATGGTATCAACATCAGCGTCGTTAACTTCAACAACAGGTTTTTCAACTTCGATGTTTTCCAGATCTTTCAGCTCAACTTCCGGGTACACTTCGAATTCTACGGAGAAATTGAAGTCTTCACCTTGCTTGTACTCACCCGGGATATAGTTAGGTGCGCCAGCCGGATTGATTTTTTCTTTGATGATCGCATCAACGAAATTGCGTTGCATCAGATCACCCAGCACGTCCTGACGTACTGACGCGCCGTAACGCTGTTCGATGATGTGGCTTGGTACTTTGCCTTTACGGAAGCCGTCAATACGTACTTTTTTAGAGACGTTGATCAGTTCACTGCTCACTGCTTTTTCAATGCTTTCAGCAGGAACAGTAATCGTTACGCGGCGCCCAAGGCCTTGAGTGGTTTCAACAGAAACTTGCATCTTGTTACCTCAAAAAAAAATCACAGTGCTCGGTCAACTCCAGAAGTCGTTCTCAAGATGAGAAGCAGCATCGAGTGCGCGAACTTACCTTGAAAACGACTTCTAAGAACCGGGACAGTTCTGTATCAGAACGTAGCCCTGTATTCGAGAGCGTCCGAAACCATTCCGGAAAAATTAGACGCGACATTATAGCGACGCAGACGCATTGAGTCGAGGACGGTATCTGTTACGCGGGAGGAAACTCACACGGGAATCGATCCATCGAAAAAAGCGGTCATTGCAAAGGCATTTCGCCTTGCCGTCTGTCCGTCAGAAGAAAAACAAAAACGGCCCGCCGGCCGTTTCTTGAAATTCGCATCTACTAATACCGCATCTGACAAGGAAAGTTCCAGTTTTACCGTCTCAAATGCCGATATTTATGCCTTTTTTGAATCAAATCGTGACGATTACGCCATTGTGCCCGCGCCGCGACAAGGCGGAGAGGCCGGAACCGTGTCCTGCAAACCTTCCCATTCTTTCAGGGTGTAAGTATGCAGTGCCAGTGCATGAACGCTGCCCGCCAGCTCTTCGGTTAATCTTCCATAAATTGCACGATGACGCGCCAGGAAACGCTCGCCGATAAACTTATCGGACACCATGACGACTTTAAAATGGCTCTCGGAGCCTGCCGGGACATTATGACGATAGCTTTCGTCAGTCACTTCCAGAAACGCAGGTTCGAATGCTTCAACTAATTTTGCTTCTATTTGCTCACGAATCATAGCAATCTCCTTACACCGCATCAGCTGAGAACTGCGTCTGTCTGGTACTTCTATCTCTCTATAATGATAGGCTGTTTTCCGGACTCTATGCAGGCCAGAACAATAAATTTCTGCTGCAGATTGATAAAAACGCCGCTCAGCCTGTCAAAGCTGATTCTGTCAAAGAAAGTGCTGTTCCGCCACGGATGATGAATGCCATCCGCCAGTTAACGACTTCTTTGCTGAAAAAAAGCGCAAAAAAGACGTTTTCCGGATTTTTGGGACTTCCCCCGGAAAATGGCAATGTTATGATGTCGGCAAAATTTTGAGCACTATTCCCTTATTAATATTGAGAAAATACACATGCTAAAGAAAATTATTTTCCCGGTTCTGGCGATGTTGATGCTGGCAGGCTGTGCCACCAGCACTAACACGCTGGACGTTTCTCCGAAAATTGTATTGCCTTCACAGGATCCTTCCCTTCAGGGCATCACCATCAGCATCAACGGTGCTGACCAGCGTCAGGATCAGGCACTGGCAAAAGTTAACCGTGACGGCCAGCTGATTTCACTTACGCCTTCCCGTGACCTGCGTTTCCTGTTGCAGGAATCGCTGGAGAAACAAATGACCGCCCGTGGTTACATGGTCGGTGCTGACGGCGCTGTGGATCTGCAAATCGTCGTGAACAATCTGTATGCAGATGTTCAGGAAGGTAACCTGCGTTATAACATCACCACTAAAGCCGATATCTCTATCATTGCAACGGCTAAAAATGGCAGCAAACAGGTGAAAAACTACCGCTCGACGTACAACGTTCAGGGCGCACTGTCTGCGACTAACGCGAAAATCACCAATGCGGTTAATACCACTCTGGGTGATGTCATCAGCGACATGGCCTCAGATACCAGCATCAGCGACTTCATCAAAGCTAACGCGCGATAAGTTTCTGCTGTAAGAGTGAACACTTCTGCCCGGCTTGCCGGGCAGAATGCTTTCTGAGGCAAGTGATTGTCTTTCCCGATAGGCATCCCTTCCTTTATTATGCGTATGCACCACTCTCTCACCGGTACGCAGGAACACTATTTTAATGAAAGGTCAGTATTTCAAGATTTTCACGCAGCGTAATACCGTCATTTTACTGCTTCTGGGCTTTGCTTCCGGCTTACCGCTGGCGCTGACATCCGGCACATTGCAGGCGTGGATGACAGTGGAAAACGTCGATCTGAAAACCATCGGGATTTTCTCGCTGGTCGGTCAGGCTTACGTTTTTAAATTCCTGTGGTCACCGATGATGGACCGCTATACGCCCTCTTTCCTCGGGCGCAGACGTGGCTGGCTGATACTGACGCAACTCCTGCTGGTGGTGGCGATTTTCGCGATGGGATTTATGGATCCCTCCAAAGATTTATTCTGGCTGGCGTCGCTGGCAGTGCTGATAGCCTTCGCTTCCGCGTCGCAGGACATCGTTTTCGACGCCTACAAAACTGATTTATTGCCGCCGGAAGAGCGCGGGAGCGGCGCGGCGGTTTCCGTGCTGGGCTACCGGCTGGCGATGCTGGTATCCGGCGGGCTGGCCTTGTGGCTGGCAGACCGTTATCTCGGCTGGCAGCACATGTACTGGCTGATGTCAGGTCTGATGCTGACTGGCGTTATCGCCACCCTGCTGTCGCCGGAACCTGAAAACTCGCAACCGGCACCGCGTACCCTCGAAATGGCGGTCGTCGCGCCGCTGAAAGACTTCTTTGGCCGTAACAATGCCTGGCTGATTTTACTGCTCATCGTGATGTACAAAATGGGCGATGCGTTTGCAGGCAGCCTGAGCACCACATTTTTGATCCGCGGCGTCGGATTTGATGCCGGAGAAGTCGGACTGGTAAATAAAACGCTCGGTCTGGCGGCCACGATTTTTGGCGCCCTGCTGGGCGGGATGCTTATGCAGCGTCTGAGCCTGTTCCGCGCGCTGATGCTGTTCGGGATTTTGCAGGCTGTATCCAATGCGGGTTACTGGATCCTTGCCGTTACAGATAAAGATTTGATCACCATGGGCACGGCGATTTTCTTCGAAAATCTTTGCGGGGGGATGGGGACGGCGGCCTTTGTCGCATTGCTGATGACGTTGTGTAACCGCTCGTTTTCTGCCACGCAGTTTGCGTTGCTTTCTGCGCTATCAGCCGTGGGCCGTGTATATGTCGGGCCGATTGCAGGCTGGTTTGTGGAAGCCTATGGCTGGCCGTGGTTTTATCTTTTCTCGATTGTGGCGGCGGTCCCCGGCTTACTGCTGCTGGCGGTTTGCAGACAAACGCTGGAATACACTCAAAGCACCGACAGCTTCCTGCCACGCGTTCACTTTGCAAAATCCTACAGGTGGGCGCTGCGTTTTCTGCTGACGGGAAGCGTGCTGCTGATCCTGTGGCTGGTCACACTGATTGCCGACAGTATGGGCTGGGCTTCCTGGCAAGCTCTGGCGACAGTTTTGCTGAAAACCGGCGCATTTATATGTCTGACTGGTGTTATTTTAGGCAGTCTGCTCGACTTTTTATCTCTGCGCCGTACCGCACGTTCATGATTTGCCGCCATTCATTTGAAATGAGTGGCGCATTCATTTAACAACTGATCAATAAATATCACTCAACAATTTAAATTCAGAAAAAATAATATTCGCGGGGATAATTTTTCTCCGCCGCTTTTTGTTGATTTTATTTCACTCGCTTTAAACATTAATTTAACATTAATTAAACCTATCGATCGGATATCGGCCGGCAATAATATTGAGAAAATCTGTCACCCCTTGTTTTTCATCACTATAGAAAAAAATCTATACGCAACATATTGTTGCCCACTGTAAATTGTCACGATCCGTGACATGTGTGACTGCGTTAACATAAAGTGTCAACAGCGGCTTGACACTTGTTTAAGCGTGTTTACAGTCCTGCAACCTTCCCGTAAAATGCCCGCACACCTGAAGCGACAATAGAGCCCTAGTTATTGAGGTCGTTAGATGAGACTTAAGAAATACAATAAAAGTATTGGGATGTTGTCCTTATTTGCTTCCGCGTTATTGTTGAGCGGTTGCAATACGGCATTGATGGATCCCAAGGGAGCAATTGGACTCGAGCAGAGAACGCTGATTTTAACCGCTATCGGTTTAATGCTGATCGTTGTTATACCAGTTATTATCATGGCGTTTGCCTTTGCGTGGAAGTATCGTGCTTCCAACACAAAAGCAAAATACAGTCCTGATTGGTCCCACTCCAACAAGATTGAAGCCGTCGTCTGGACAGTTCCAATTATTATCATTGCCATCCTGGCAACGATAACCTGGAAAACCACCCACTCGCTTGATCCGTTCAAGCCTATCGTGACTGACGAAAAACCGATGACGGTTGAAGTCGTTTCTCTGGACTGGAAATGGTTGTTCATTTATCCGGAACAGGGCATCGCTACCGTTAACGAACTCGTCATTCCTAAAGATGTGCCGGTTCAGTTCAAAGTCACTTCTGACTCTGTGATGAACTCGTTCTTTATTCCTCAGTTAGGCGGGCAGATTTATGCGATGGCCGGTATGCAGACTCAGTTGCATTTGATTGCAAATGAAGCCGGTACCTACAAGGGCATCTCAGCAAGCTTCAGCGGCCGCGGTTTCTCTGGCATGAAGTTCAACACGATTGCGACTCCAACCCGTGCCGATTTCGACACTTGGGTAGCGAAAGTGAAAAGCGCACCGAACCAACTGGCAACCACTGATGACTTCAACAAACTGGCTGCACAGAGTATCGACAACCCAGTCGAATACTTCTCTGTTGCAAAACCTGGTTTGTTCAAAGAAATCATTGGCAAATACTCCATGCATGACATGAAGGCAGCGCCAGAAGGTCACACCATGCCAATGCCAGCAGGCAGCGACATGAAAGGCATGGATATGGGTGGACAGTCTCACGCAGCCGGAGCCGAGGAATAAACGATGTTCGGAAAATTAACGCTTGATTCGGTTCCGTATCATGAACCGATTATCATGGTCACAGTTGCCGCGATTATCATTGGTGGTCTGGCAGTCCTTGCCGGCATCACTTATTTCGGTAAGTGGAAGTATCTGTGGACCGAGTGGCTGACGTCTGTCGACCACAAAAAATTAGGTATCATGTATATCATTCTGGCCTTCGTCATGCTTCTGCGTGGCTTTGCCGATGCCATCATGATGCGTAGCCAGCAGGTTCTTGCTTCTGCAGGTGAACCGGGCTTCCTGCCGCCTCATCACTACGACCAAATCTTCACCGCGCACGGCGTAATCATGATCTTCTTCATGGCGATGCCTTTCGTAATCGGTCTGATGAACGTGGTTGTTCCTTTGCAAATCGGTGCGCGCGACGTTGCGTTCCCGTTCCTGAACAACGTGAGCTTCTGGTTTACCGCCGCTGCTGTTGTGTTGATCAACATCTCTCTGGGTGTGGGTGAATTCGCACAGACCGGCTGGTTGGCCTATCCGCCACTGTCAGGTAAGGAATACAGTCCGGGGGTCGGGGTAGATTACTGGATCTGGAGTCTCCAGATATCCGGTGTCGGTACCTTGCTGACCGGTGTTAACTTCTTTGCGACCATCCTGAAGATGCGCGCTCCTGGTATGCCGCTGATGAAAATGCCGGTATTTACCTGGGCCGCACTGTGCACCAACGTGTTGATTATCGTGTCCTTCCCGATCCTGACCGTGACTGTTGCACTGCTGACATTAGACCGTTATCTGGGCACCCATTTCTTCACGAATGATATGGGCGGCAACATGATGATGTACATCAACCTGATTTGGGCCTGGGGCCATCCGGAAGTGTACATTTTGGTTCTGCCAGTATTTGGTGTGTTCTCAGAAGTTACCGCAACTTTCTCCAAAAAACGTCTGTTTGGTTACACCTCGCTGGTATGGGCAACCATCGCCATCACCGTGTTGTCGTTCATCGTTTGGCTGCACCACTTCTTCACCATGGGTTCAGGCGCAAACGTCAATGCCTTCTTCGGCATCATGACGATGATCATTTCTATCCCGACCGGGGTAAAAATCTTCAACTGGCTGTTCACCATGTATCAGGGCCGTATCACGCTGAATGCAGCGATGCTGTGGACTGTTGGCTTCATCATCACCTTCTCTGTGGGTGGTATGACCGGCGTTCTGCTGGCGGTTCCTGGTGCTGACTTCGTGCTGCACAACAGCCTGTTCCTGATTGCCCACTTCCATAACGTAATCATCGGTGGTGTGGTCTTCGGTTGCTTCGCAGGTCTGACTTACTGGTTCCCTAAATCCTTCGGTTTCACGCTGAACGAAAAATGGGGTGTGCGTTCATTCTGGTTCTGGATCATCGGTTTCTTCGTTGCGTTCATGCCACTGTACGTACTGGGCTTCATGGGTATGACCCGTCGTGTCAGCCAGAACATCGATCCTGAGTTCCACCCGTTGCTGGTTGTTGCGGCATGCGGTGCTGCACTGATTGCCTGCGGTATCCTCTGCCAGCTGATCATGATCTTCGTTTCCGTTCGCGACCGCGACCAGAACCGTGATCTGACCGGTGACCCATGGGGCGCACGTACTCTGGAGTGGGCAACCTCTTCTCCTCCTCCGTTCTACAACTTCGCTATCGTGCCGCAAATTCACGACCGCGATGAGTTCTGGGACATGAAAGAGAAAGGTACCGCTTACAAGCAGCCTGCTAAATATGAACCGATTCATATGCCACGTAACAGCGGCGCCGGTTTCATCATCGCTATGCTGAGTCTGGTTTGTGGTTTCGCTTTAATCTGGGATATCTGGTGGCTGGCAGCAGTGAGCTTCATTGCGCTGGTTGTGACCTGGATTGCGAAAAGCTTCGACGAAGATGTTGATTACTACGTGCCAGTTGAAGAAGTGGAACGTATTGAAAACCAACATTATGAACAAATCCGTAAAGCAGGTGTGAAACATGGCAACTGATACTCTGACTCACCACGATGAGGCCCATGCTGAGCATGGGCACCACGACGCAGGTGCAACCAAAGTCTTCGGCTTCTGGATCTACCTGATGAGTGACTGCATCTTGTTTGCGAGCCTGTTCGCAACGTATGCAGTACTGGTAAACGGGACCGCTGGCGGTCCCTCTGGTAAAGACATTTTTGAACTGCCGTTCGTGCTGGTAGAAACCTTCTGCCTGCTGTTCAGTAGTATCACTTACGGCTTTGCGATGCTGGGCATGAACAAAGGCAACAAAGCGGCTGTTAACGGCTGGTTGTTCCTGACATTCCTGTTCGGTTTAGGCTTCATCGGGATGGAACTCTATGAATTCCATCATCTGATTGCTGAAGGCTATGGCCCGCAACGCAGTGGTTTCCTGTCTGGCTTCTTTGCGCTGGTCGCCACCCACGGTCTGCACGTGACCTGTGGTCTGATTTGGATCCTGACTATGATGGTTCAGGTTTCGCGTCGCGGTCTGACTGAAGTCAACAAAACCCGTCTGATGTGTCTGAGCCTGTTCTGGCACTTCCTGGACGTGGTGTGGATCTGCGTGTTTACCGTTGTTTATCTGATGGGAGCGATGTAATGAGTCATTCTGCTACTTCCCATGGTGGCGCAAGCCACGGCAGCCTGAAGTCATACGCTATTGGCTTCATCTTGTCGGTTATCCTGACGGTGATCCCGTTTGCCATGGTCATGACCGACACGGCATCACATTCACTGATCCTGGGTACCGTGGTTGCGTCCGCAATCATCCAGATCGTTGTCCATCTGGTGTTCTTCCTGCACATGAATACGTCGTCGGAAGAGCGCTGGAACCTGGTGGCACTTCTGTTCACCGCTGTGATTATCTTTATCGTCGTTGTGGGCTCATTGTGGATTATGTATAACCTCAACCTCAATATGATGGTCAGTTAAAGAGCCGAGCTGCACGTGATGATTAAGCAATACCTGCAAGTAACGAAACCAGGAATTATTTTCGGCAACTTAATTTCTGTCATCGGGGGATTCCTCCTTGCTGCCAAAGGCAGCATCGACTTCCCACTCTTTCTCGCCACGCTGGTGGGTGTTTCGCTGGTTGTCGCATCGGGTTGTGTATTTAACAACTTTATCGACCGAGACATCGACCGGATCATGGAAAGAACGAAGAACCGGGTCCTGGTGAAAGGGCTTATTCCGCCGAAAACAAGCCTGGTTTACGCGACCATTCTGGGTATTGCGGGCTTTGCGTTGTTGTATATCGGAGCAAATCCGCTGGCGATGTGGCTGGCAGTGATGGGCTTTGTGGTTTATGTCGGCGTTTACAGCCTGTACATGAAGCGCAACTCGGTATACGGCACGTTGATCGGCAGCTTGTCTGGCGCAGCGCCACCGGTTATCGGTTACTGCGCCGTTTCAGGCCAGTTCGATACCGGTGCCCTGATCCTGCTTCTGATCTTCAGCCTGTGGCAGATGCCGCATTCGTACGCGATTGCCATATTCCGCTTTAAAGATTATCAGGCAGCAGGCATCCCGGTTCTGCCAGTGGTGAAAGGCATCTCCGTCGCCAAGCATCATATTATCGTCTACATTCTGGCGTTTATGATTGCGACGCTGATGCTGACCCTGAGCGGGTACGCAGGTTATAAATACCTGGTTGTGGCCGCCGCTGTCAGTATCTGGTGGCTGGGCATGGCACTGAAAGGTTACAAAACGGAAAACGACGTGGTGTGGGCAAGAAAACTGTTTGGTTTCTCCATCATCACTATCATGTCGCTGAGCTTCATGATGTCCGTGGATTTTAATTCTGCACCGACATCGTTGCTGACCTACGTTTGGTAACATTCAATTTCAGTGTAACGCTCTGAAATCATAGCGAAAGGCCAGTAGCAATACTGGCCTTTTCTTTTGCTCTTTCAGTCAGACCACTCCCGTAATATCTGCTAAAGATCCATCGTTTTACCAAGGCCGGCTTAATCATTAAAATGTCGGATTGTTATTTTGAGGTAGTAATGTGAACGATAACCAGATGACCCCGCAGGAAAGTCGGGCTACATGGGGACTAGGGACAGTATTTTCTTTACGCATGCTCGGCATGTTCATGGTCCTGCCGGTGCTGACCACCTATGGCATGAAACTTTCCGGCGCCAGCGAAACGCTTATCGGCATCGCTATCGGTATTTACGGACTGGCACAGGCCGTTTTCCAGATCCCATTTGGACTGCTTTCTGATCGCGTTGGCCGCAAACCCCTGATCGTCTTTGGTCTGGTCATCTTCTGTATCGGCAGCATTGTGGCTGCTTCAACCGAATCTATCTGGGGCGTGATCATTGGTCGTGCCCTGCAAGGCTCCGGCGCGATTGCCGCCGCCGTGATGGCCCTGCTTTCTGACCTGACCCGCGAGCAAAACCGCACCAAAGCGATGGCATTCATCGGCATCAGCTTCGGCATTACCTTTGCGATTGCGATGGTACTCGGCCCGATCATCACCCACGCCTGGGGTTTACACGCCCTGTTCTGGGCGATCGCGGTACTGACTATTCTCGGCATCATTATTACCGTTGCCGTGGTCCCCTCCCCTGCCACGCACATTCTCAATCGTGAATCGAGCATGGTGAAAGGCAGTTTCGGCAAAGTGCTGAGCAACGCCAAACTGCTCAAACTCAACTTCGGCATTCTGTGTTTGCACGTTTTACTGATGTCGAGTTTTGTGGTGTTACCGCAAGTCATGGAACACGCCGGATTCCCGCCTAGTGAACACTGGCGTGTGTATCTGGTGACCATGCTGACCTCATTCGTCGCCGTCATTCCGGTGATTATCTATGCCGAGAAAAAACGCCACATGAAACAGGTATTCATGGGCTGCGTCGCGGTACTGCTGCTGGCGGAAATCGTGCTGTGGTCGGCGGGTCTGCATTTATGGGCGGTCATTGCAGGTATCCAGCTGTTCTTCCTGGCGTTTAACGTCATGGAAGCGATTCTGCCGTCGCTTATCAGTAAAGAATCACCGGCAGGCTACAAAGGCACCGCAATGGGACTTTACTCCACCAGCCAGTTTATCGGCGTGGCGATTGGCGGCAGTTTAGGCGGTTATGTTTACGGATACGCCGGTGCTGGGGCGGTATTCCTGGTCTGTGCAGCGATTGCCGTTGTCTGGTTGGTGGTCAGTTCCACCATGACCGAACCGCCGTATGTCAGCAGCCTGCGCATTACCTTGTCTGAACTGGCGGTGAAAGATTCCGCCCTGCAGGCACGCATTCTCGCCCAGCCGGGCGTGGCAGAAGCCATTGTCGTACCGGAAGAATTCAGTGCTTACGTGAAGGTCGATACCAAACAGACCAACCGTAAAGCCCTTGAGCAACTGGTCAGCGCTGCCTGACGCGCTATAACGTTAATAAACGCTGTGCCTGCAAACTGGCACAGCGTTTCAATTTTATCCCCACCGCGTGACTCCCCTCACTTAAAAAACCTCAGTAATCATTATCCTCAAGAATTCCTTAACAAAATTTTTTGTCAGTGATGACGGCTTTCGGGCCTATTGAGGATCTCATGAAAACATATGCTCTCGTTGGCACCGGCGGACGCTCAGGTTTATACATTGAAGCG
Organism: Rahnella sp. AN3-3W3; assembly: GCF_003263545.1. NCBI lineage: Bacteria > Pseudomonadati > Pseudomonadota > Gammaproteobacteria > Enterobacterales > Yersiniaceae > Rahnella > Rahnella sp. AN3-3W3. The sequence goes on along the minus strand of NZ_JYDG01000013.1, from coordinate 41,525 downwards.
ATCACCGGCAAATACCGCCACAACGCAAAATTTGTGGCCTTCTGTGATACAAACCAGACGCGAATGGATTATGCGAACCGCCAGCTTGAGCAAAGCGGCATCGCCCGGGTATCGACCTGGAAAGCCGCTGATTTCTCTGCGATGCTCGACGAGACTAAACCGGACATCGTGATCGTCACCAGCATGGATCGCACGCACGACGATTACATCGTCCGCGCCCTGCACGCGGGGTGCGATGTCATAACTGAGAAGCCGATGACCATTGATGAGCCGCGCGCACTGCGTATTCTTGATGCCGTCGATGCTACCGGCTATCAGGTGCGCGTGGCGTTTAACTATCGCTACGCACCGCATCACAGCAAAATGCGCGAACTGCTGATGCAGGACACCATTGGTGAAGTGCTGTCTGTGCATTTTGAATGGCTGCTCAATACCGAACACGGTGCAGATTATTTTCGCCGCTGGCACCGTGAGAAACGCAATTCCGGCGGCCTGCTGGTACACAAATCCACTCACCATTTCGATCTAATGAACTTCTGGCTGAACAGCACGCCGGAGAAAGTTTATGCTCAGGGCGACCTGCGGTTTTACGGCAAAGAGAATGCGGAAAAACGCGGCGTTGCTCAGTTTTATCCGCGTGCGCATGGCTATCCGCAGGCGCAGAACGATCCGTTCGCGCTGCATATGGAAGACAACGCCCAGCTCAAAGCGCTGTATCTGGATGCCGAGCATGAGGATAACTATTTCCGCGACCAGAGCGTGTTCAGCGACGGGATCAACATTGAAGATACGCTGTCGGTGTTGGTGAAATATCAGAACAAAGTCCAGCTGACTTACTCGTTGAATGCGTATCTGCCGTGGGAAGGACTGAATGTGGTATTCAACGGCACCCAGGGCCGCATTGAAATGAAAATCGTCGAGATGTCTTACGTGAATGCCGGTGGCAAACGCGAAAATGAAGGCAGTATCGAGAAAGCAGAAATCACGGTTTTCCCGTTATTTGCAGAGCCCTGGAAAGCTGAATTCCAGATGGGAGAAGGCGGTCACGGCGGCGGCGATAATGCCATGCTGGAAGACCTGTTCGGCGAGCGCAAAGACGATCCGTTAAAACGCGCTGCCGATCACCGCGCAGGTGCGATGTCGATCCTGACCGGGATCGCCGGAAACCTCTCTATGCAGCACGACAAGCCGATCTATTTTAAAGACTTCGAACTGGTGAAAAGACTGCGCCAGCGGAAGTAAACGCTATAAAAAAGGGACGCACAGCGTCCCTTTAAAAACCGCTAGCCGACGTAATTCGTGTTGCAGGAAGGCGGCCAGCGCAGCCAACGCATCTGCAGCGCGAAGTACGAAGGCTATTAGTCGCGGAAGTTTTTGAACTGGAAGGGCTGGCCCAGATCACCTTTCTTAACCAGCGCCATTACGGCCTGCAAATCATCACGTGCTTTGCCGGTGACGCGAACTTCGTCACCCTGCACCTGCGCCTGCACTTTGATTTTACTGTCTTTGATCAGCTTGACGATTTTCTTCGCCAGCGCAGATTCAATGCCAGAATGCAGTTTAGCTTCAACGCTGTATGTTTTACCGCTGTGATCCATCTGCTCAGGAATTTCCAGCGCGCCACCTTCGATACCACGTTTGGCTAGCTTCTCACGCAGAATATCGACCAGCTGGTTTACCTGGAAATCAGATTCACTGGCGACTTTGATACTCTCGTTTTTCTCGTTGAGATCGAAGCTGGCAGGAATGTTGCGGAAATCCCAGCGGGTTTGCAGTTCACGGCTGGCATTTTCCACGGCATTGCGCACTTCCTGCATGTCGATTTCGGAAACAATGTCAAAAGACGGCATAATCGCTTCTCCCTGTAGTTTTTGTATTTCACGTTATATGGCGTGCATAATACCGCCTTCAACCGTCGATGCCAAACAACAGCAAAACACCGAACATAAAATGCCCCGATGGTCAAAAAGTGCAGGTGAAAATGTGATCTACAGCACGAATGTCTATACTAATAAGATAACCGGACAGCAGAATATTCTTTCTACAGCCGATTTAGCGGGCGTGATTCGCCCCACATCCCTGGAGGCACAATGAAAATAACAGTATTGGGTTGCGGTGCACTGGGACAACTTTGGCTTTCAACCCTTTATCAGCAAGGCCACGATGTTCAGGGATGGATCCGTATTCCTCAGCCTTTCTGTGCCGTCAATGTCATCTCGCCGGAAGGCATTGCTTTTAACCGCAATATGCCAACAAATGACCCGGAACATCTGGCGCATAGCGAATTGCTGCTGGTCACGCTGAAAGCGTGGCAGGTTTCCGGCGCGGTCAGCACGCTGATGCCGATACTCAATGACAATTGCGCGATATTATTGCTGCATAACGGCATGGGTACAGTCGATGAATTACCGGCTAACCGCCTGGCAATTTTACAGGGCGCGACAACCCACGCGGCACGACGTGAAGGCAATGCGATTGTCCATGTGGCTGCCGGTGCGACGCACATCGGCCCAGTGACACCCCGAGGTGCGGCGCTGAGTTCTCTGGCGGATACACTGCATAATGCCTTACCCGACGTCGCCTGGCATGACAACATTAAGCCATCACTATGGAATAAACTGGCAGTGAACTGCGTGATTAATCCGCTGACAGCGTTGTATGATTGTACCAACGGCGACCTGGTGGCGTATGCCGATCAGATTGAGCAAATTTGTCAGGAAGTTGCGCAGGTGATGGCGATTGAAGGCGTCGAAATCCACAGAGAATCATTGCTCAGCTTTGTCTATCAGGTGATTGAATCGACCTCCGCCAACCATTCATCGATGTTGCAGGATATCCGCAACCAGCGTCATACCGAAATTGATTACATCACCGGCTATCTTCTGCGTCGCGGGCGCAAATTCGGTCTGACCCTGCCGGTCAATACCCGCTTATTTGAGCAGATTAAGAGAAAGGAAAACGATTATGAGCGCGTCAGTTCTGGTCTGCCTGGCACCTGGTAGCGAAGAAATAGAAGCCGTTACTGCGATTGATTTGCTGGTGCGGGCGGGCATTAACGTTACCACCGCCAGCGTCGCCGGTGATGGAAATCTTGAGATCCGCTGCTCGCGTGGCGTGCGTATTCTGGCCGACGTCGCGCTGGTGGATGTCGCGGATGAAGATCATGATGTAATTGTTTTGCCCGGCGGTCTGGGCGGCGCGACCTGTTTCAGCGAAAGTCCGCTGCTGGTAGAGAAAGTCCGCCAGATGCACGTCAGCGGTAAAATTGTTGCCGCTATCTGCGCCGCACCCGCGCTGGTACTGGAATATCATGATTTATTCCCGGTCGGCAATATGACAGGTTTTCCGGGCTTAAAAGATAAAATCGACCCGAACAAATGGTCCGATCGCCGGGTAATTTTTGATCCTCGCGTGAATCTGCTCACCAGCCAGGGACCGGGAACGTCGATGGAATTCGCCCTGAAGATTATCGATCTGCTGCTGGGTAAAACAAAAGCCGCCGAAATTGCCGCTCAGCTGGTTCTCGCACCGGGGATCTATAATTATACCGATGAAGGCGCACGGGAATCCTGACTGGCATTGGGATCTGGACAAACAAAAAAGGGGTTCAGCATGGCTGAACCCCTTTTTTATATAAGGAACGCGTGTTAAGGACGATATACCTTAACGTTATCGAAACCTTGCTCTTTCAGATACAGCGCCTGCAAACGACTCATCACACCACGATCGCAATACAGCAGATAGGTTTTGCTTTGGTCCAGATCGCCAAACTGCGTCGCCAGCTTGTAGAACGCTAATGGCTTCACTTCAACGTTTTCCAGCGCCAGCGGCTGTGCTTCTACTTCATCCGGTGCGCGTACATCCAGCACGATATCCGTTGAAGTAAACTCGGCCACGGTTTCTACTTCCGGCACCACTTCTGCGGCCTGCTCGGCGATTTCGCGAATATCGACGTTTCGCGCTTCACTGACCACTTTATCCAGTACATCGAAATCGAACATCGCTTCTTCGGCTTCAATTTTGGCTTTCACGGCTTTCACCGTCGGACTTTTCGAAATCACACCGCAATATTCCGGCATGGTTTTCGCAAAATCTTCGGTACCGATTTCACGGGCAATCTTGATGATGTGCTCTTTATCGTGAGAAATCAGCGGACGCAGGATCAGTGTGTCAGAAACGTTGTCGATCAGACGCAGGTTAGTCAGCGTCTGGCTGGATACCTGGCCCAGCGCTTCGCCGGTCACCAGCGCCTGCACGCCATAGCGCTCAGCAATGGAAGAAGCGGCGCGTACCATCATGCGTTTCAGGACGACGCCCATCTGGCCGTCTTCGACTTTTTCGAGGATTTCACCCACTACCGGTTCGAAATCGACGGAGATAAAGCGGACGCGGTGTGAGCTGCCGAAACGGTTCCACAGATAATGCGCCACCTGCTTCACGCCGATTTCGTGCGCTGCACCGCCGAGATTAAAGAAGCAGTAATGCACACGACAACCGCGACGCATCAGCATATAACTGGATACGCCGGAATCGAAACCGCCGGAAATCAGCGAGATCACATCTTCCTGCGTGCCAATCGGGTAACCGCCCTGACCTTCGAGGCGACTTTTCACCAGCACCAGCTGATCGTCGTTGATTTCCAGTTTCACCGTCACCTGCGGATCTTTCAGGCTGACTTTCGCCGATTCGATGTGCTGATTCAGACCGCCGCCGACATAACGTTCTACTTCGGTCGACGTGAAGTCATGTTTACCACGACGTTTAACGCGCACGCAGAAGGTTTTGCCTTCTACTTCAGAACGATAAGCTTCCAGCGTTTGCTCGAAGATGTTGTGAACGTCGGTATAAGGACGGTCTTCGACTTCTTCAACATAACGGATGCCCGGAATGCGGCAGAGCAATTCCTGGATCAGGTCGTGTTTGCTTTCGTCTTTGCTGCGAACTTCGATATGATCCCAGTGGCGAACCACCGCCAGCGTCTCATCATGCGGTCGCACGATATTGCGAATGCTGCTTGAGAGGATCTTAATGAAGCGCAAACGCACAGATTGGCTCTTGATGGTGATTTCAGGGAACAATTTAATGATAAACTTCATGGCAGTCTTTTGTTAGCGGGTGAAAAAACGGGGTAGTAAGTCGCTGAATAAGGATCTAGGATCCTATTATTGCTAAGCCAAATGGTCGATATGTGTCACATTGGGCTTAGCAATAATATCTGCGGCGCAGAGTATATCACTTAAAATGGGTACTCTGTGCACAAAACCCTGCAGCAGATGTCATGCTGAACAGGAATGTCTCTTGAGGCCGAGCGCTGACTCTGCCGCCTCAGTACTTCGATCATCCAGTCTGATCAACGATATTAAAAGAGAATTATGCCAAAAAAATCTGCACCACCTGCCAATTTTGAAACGGCTCTGGCCGAACTTGAACAGATCGTTTCCCGCCTCGAATCAGGCGAGCTGCCTCTGGAAGACGCACTTAACGAATTTGAGCAAGGCGTCCAGCTGGCGCGTCAGGGACAGCAAAAGCTGCAACAGGCAGAACAACGTGTTCAGATCCTGCTCGACAGCGACAACGATGCTCCGCTGACCCCGTTCACCCCAGAAGCCGAGTAACTGGTCATGTCTGAAGCGATTTCCTTTTCCGGTGCTGACGGGTTTACGCATGAGCTGCGCGCGAAGCAAAAGCGTGTGGATGAAGTCTTAACGGCGTATGTCAGCGCACAGCCACTGGCAGATTTACCGCTGGTTGAGGCGATGCGTTACGGCGCGCTGCTGGGCGGTAAACGTCTGCGCCCGTATCTGGTTTACGCCAGCGGTCAGCTGTTCAGCCTTGATTTAAAGAATCTTGATGCACCCGCGGCGGCCGTGGAATGTATCCACGCGTATTCCCTGATCCACGATGATTTACCGGCGATGGACGACGACGATTTACGTCGCGGCCAGCCGACCTGCCACATTAAATTTGGCGAAGCCAATGCGATTCTGGCCGGTGATGCGCTGCAGACGCTCGCATTCTCAATTCTGGCTGACAGTGAAATGCCAGACGTCGCGGTAAAAGATCGTCTGGCGATGATTTCCGAACTGGCCAGCGCCAGCGGTGCCAGCGGCATGTGTGGCGGTCAGGCTCTGGATTTGGCCGCTGAAGGTCAGCAGGTCGGTCTTGAAGCGTTAGAAAAAATTCACCGTCATAAAACCGGTGCGCTGATCCGCGCCGCGGTGCGCATGGGTGCGCTGGCTGCCGGTGAAACCGGACGCGCCGTTTTGCCTATACTGGATAACTACGCGCAAGCCATTGGCTTAGCGTTTCAGGTCCAGGACGATATTCTGGACGTGGTTGGCGATACCGCCACACTTGGTAAACGCCAGGGCGCTGATCAGCAGCTGGGGAAAAGTACCTACCCTGCCCTGCTGGGGCTGGACGGCGCCAAGGCCAAGGCCATGGACCTGTATCAGGAAGCCGTTTCCGCACTGGATCAGCTGGCAGCACTTTCTTACAACACCGCGCCACTTCTCGCGTTAGCCAGCTTTATCATTGAACGCGATAATTAAACTTACTATGAGCAACTGATGAGTCTTGAATTAGCCAAATACCCGACACTGGCGCTGGCGGAGAATCCTGAAGATCTCCGCTCACTCCCTAAAGAGAGTCTGCCTAAGCTCTGCGATGAACTGCGCCAATATTTATTGGCCAGCGTCAGCCAGTCCAGCGGACACTTTGCGTCCGGTCTGGGAACGGTAGAACTGACCGTTGCGATGCATTATGTCTACAACACGCCATTCGACCACGTTGTCTGGGATGTCGGCCATCAGGCCTATCCGCACAAAATTCTGACCGGCCGTCGTGACCGTATTTCTACCATCCGCCAGAAAGGCGGTCTGCACCCGTTCCCGTGGCGCGGTGAAAGCGAATACGACACGTTGTCCGTGGGTCACTCATCGACGTCCATCAGTGCAGGTCTGGGCATGGCTGTGGCTGCCGAGCGTGAAGGCAAAGGCCGCCGCACCGTGTGTGTGATTGGCGACGGCGCGATCACCGCGGGTATGGCGTTTGAAGCGATGAACCATGCGGGCGATATCAAACCCGACATGCTGGTTATCCTCAACGACAACGAAATGTCGATTTCAGAAAACGTCGGCGCGCTGAATAATCATCTGGCACAACTCTTGTCCGGCAAACTGTATTCGCGACTGCGTGAAGGTGGTAAGAAAGTCCTTTCCGGCTTGCCACCGATTAAAGAACTGGTGCGCCGTACCGAAGAACATCTGAAAGGCATGATGGTGCCGGGCACGCTGTTTGAAGAACTCGGCTTTAACTATATCGGGCCAGTGGATGGTCACGACGTGGTGGCGCTGGTGCAGACGCTGAAAAATATGCGCGACCTGAAAGGGCCGCAGTTGCTGCATATCATGACCAAAAAAGGCAAAGGCTACGAGCCCGCCGAAAAAGATCCGATCAGTTTCCATGCGGTGCCGAAATTCGATCCGGCTTCCGGCACACTGCCGAAAAGCAAAGAAGGTCTGCCGACGTATTCGAAGATTTTCGGTGACTGGTTGTGCGAAACCGCCGCCAAAGACAGCAAGCTGATGGCAGTCACGCCAGCGATGCGTGAAGGCTCGGGCATGGTGCGTTTCTCGCGTGAATACCCGCAACAATATTTCGATGTGGCGATTGCCGAGCAGCACGCGGTGACATTTGCCGCCGGTCTGGCAATTGGCGGATACAAACCGATCGTCGCAATCTACTCGACATTCCTGCAACGTGCTTACGATCAGGTGATCCACGATGTGGCGATCCAAAATCTGCCGGTGCTGTTTGCCATCGATCGCGGCGGTATCGTCGGTGCCGACGGACAAACGCATCAGGGCGCATTCGATCTCTCTTTCCTGCGCTGCATCCCGAACATGACCATCATGACGCCGAGCGACGAGAACGAATGTCGTCAGATGCTGCATACCGGTTATCACCATAACAGCGGGCCGGTTGCCGTGCGTTATCCGCGTGGTAACGGGACGGGCGCCACCTGTGAACCGCTGGCGTCATTGCCCATCGGTAAAGGCGTGGTGCGCCGTGAAGGCGAAAAAGTCGCGATCCTCAACTTCGGTACATTGCTGCCGGAAGCGCTGGCTGCGGCAGAAAAACGTAACGCCACCGTGGTGGATATGCGCTTTGTGAAACCGCTGGATGACGCGTTAATTCAGGAACTGGCCGCCAGCCATGAAGTGCTGGTCACGCTTGAAGAAAACGCCATCATGGGCGGCGCAGGCAGCGGCGTGAACGAACTGCTGATGTCTAAGCGTATCCTGGTGCCGGTGCTGAATATCGGTCTGGCGGACAGCTTTGTCCCGCAGGGCACGCAGGACGAAATCCGTCATGATGTAGGGCTGGATGCCGAAGGCATCGACCGTCGGATCACCGACTGGCTGGCCTGATTATTCTCCCCTCTTTTAGTCTGAAAGAGGGGAGTTTCCTTCCCCACGCCCTTCTTTGTCACACGTTCATCTCGTTCTGTGAGCTACAGTTATAGCAAGCTAATCATTTCCCACGGCTTCTGAAATCAACTTGTGTTTACCAGGAGATGTCATGCAATACACCACCTTAGGAAAAACCGGTCTGAACGTCTCACGCCTGTGTCTGGGCTGTATGACGTTTGGCGAACCGGATCGCGGAACTCATGCCTGGACGCTGCCCGAAGAAAGCAGCCGCCCGATCATTAAGCAGGCACTCGACGCGGGTATCAATTTCTTTGATACCGCCAACAGTTATTCCGACGGCAGCAGTGAAGAAATCGTCGGTCGCGCCCTGAAAGACTTCGCAAAACGCGATGAGATTGTCGTCGCCACCAAAGTCTATAACGCGGTCACTGGCCTGAAGCCGGGACTGTCGCGCGCCTCGATTATGCAATCTATCGATGACAGCCTGCGCCGCCTGGGCATGGAGTATGTCGATCTGCTGCAAATCCATCGCTGGGATTACGAAACACCGATTGAGGAAACGCTGGAAGCGCTAAACGACGTCGTGAAAGCCGGTAAGGCACGCTTTATCGGCGCATCATCCATGCATGCGCATCAGTTTAAACAGGCGCTGGATGTCTCAGAGCAAAATGGCTGGGCGAGCTTTGTGTCGATGCAGGATCAATACAATCTGATCCAGCGTGAAGAAGAAAACGAAATGTATCCGCTGTGTCTGGAAAGGAACATCGCGGTGCTGCCGTGGAGTCCGCTGGCACGCGGCAAACTGACCCGTCCGTGGGGAGAAACCACTGCACGTTCAGTTTCCGACAATTTTGCCAAAACGTTGTACGACGCTACCGATGAAGCTGACGGTAAAATCGCTGAACGTGTGGGTAAAATTGCCGAAGATCACGGCGTACCGCGCGCGCAAATCGCACTGGCGTGGATCCTGAGTAAGCACGTGGTAACGGCCCCGATTATCGGCGCTTCACGCGCAGCTCATCTGGAAGATGCTGTCGCCGCACTGGAGATAAAACTCTCCATTGAAGAAATCGCTGAACTGGAAATGGCCTATGTGCCGCACGAAGCCACCGGTTTCAAATGATCCGAAGTGATTTGAACTAATGTGAAGTCATGTGAAGTCATAAAAAAGGCGTTGTCAGGGCAAACCTGGCAACGCCTTTTTACTGCTCTTTAATGCAGATCAGAATAAGCCAATCGGCCAGTGATGCCCGATCAGATAGATGATCGCCGCACCCAATACACCGGCGACGACATCATCGATCATGATGCCCATTCCACCCTGCACGTTGCGATCAAACCAGCGGATCGGCCAGGGTTTCCAGATATCCAGTACGCGGAAAACGATAAACCCGATCAACACCCAGCGCCAGTCATTCACAGGGATCGCCATCAGCGTGATCCACATGCCGACAAATTCATCCCACACAATGCTGCCGTGATCATGAACCCGCATGTCGCGCGCGGTCTGACGGCAGAGATACACGCCGATACAGATACTGAACATGACGATCATGGAGTAGACCTGCCACGGCAGGTACGTCATGACAATCCAGAACGGGATCGCGGCGATGGAACCTGCGGTGCCCGGCCCGACCGGGAATAATCCACTGCCAAAACCGGTTGCCAGCAAGTGCCATGGATTACGCAGATTTAAACGTTTTTTGGCCGCAGCCATGTCCTGAACCGGATCACCGGTTTTGCCTTTATACCCGGCTGGGCGTTTTTTACGGCCAATATTCACAGCAATTCCTCTGCGGCAAAGTGATCAAAACCCTGCCATTCAAGTTCTACCGGTGCGCCTGAACGCAAAAATTTAATTCCTTCAGACAGCGGCGCAATCTGCCCGATACAGGTGAAATCAACACCCAGATGGCTCAGCGCTACATCCAGCGCGCCACGGTTGATTTCCGGCACGGTGAAGCAAAGCTCGTAATCTTCGCCACCGGTCAGTGCCCATTTCAGCGCCTGCTCAGGATCCGTGACATTCTTTAATGCCGCAGATAACGGGATCGCGTCGAGATCGAGGCGCGCGCCACATTCACTGGCATTCAGTATATGTTTAAGATCCGAAATCAGCCCGTCAGAGAGATCGATAGCGGATGTCGCTAAATCACGCAATGCCTGCCCCTGCAACACGCGCGGCGACGGCCGAAGATGACGCTTAAGCAGGAATTCACGGGTATCGGACTCCGCCACATTCAGCTGTTCCAGCAGAATGGCGAGCCCCGCTGCGCTGTCACCCAGCGTTCCGGTCACGAAAATCCAGTCACCAATACCGGCGCCGGAACGGGTTAATACGCGCCCTGCGGGTACCAGCCCCTGAATGGTTAACGTCATGCTCAGCGGACCGCGGGTGGTGTCGCCGCCAATCAGCTGCATGCCGTAATAATTAAGTTGATCAAACAGACTGTCGCTGAATGCCTGCAGCCAGTCGGCGTTGACTTCCGGTAACGTCAGTGCCAGGGAAACCCAGGCAGGATCAGCGCCCATCGCGGCCAGATCACTGAGGTTTACCGCCAGAGCTTTATAGCCCAAATCGGCCGGTGAAATCGTTTTTAGAAAATGAATGCCTTCAACCAGAGTGTCGGTACTGACTGCTAACAGCTGCTTCTCGCCAACCGTCAGTAAGGCACAATCATCACCAATGCCTAAATGAACGTCCTGTCGGGCGGTTCTGTAACGGTTAAAGTAGCGAGTGATTACATCAAATTCGCCGCATGACATAGTACATTTCCAAATCGTTAGAATGACTTAAGGCCGGAAATCCGGCCTTAAGAGGGGTGTCACACAAAAGATAAACCAGGTGACATCACCAGATTATCAACAGAGGCGGTATTCAGGCGAAAATGACTGTCGCCATTTGTGACTGAAGCCGGCACTTTTTTGATGATCATTTTTTACGAATATGCGGGCCTGCTTTATCCAGCACACCGTTGACGAACTTATGGCTGTCTTCCGCACCAAAAGTTTTCGCCAGTTCAATGGCTTCGTTGATCGCCACTTTGTAAGGGACGTCCTGGCGTTTGCTCAGCTCAAACAGAGCCAGACGCAAAATCGCTCTTTCCACCTGGCCCAGTTCATCCAGCTGGCGGGACAGGTATGGCGCCATCAGTGCATCGAGTTTCTCAGCACTGTTTGCTACACCAGCCAGCAGTTCGCGGAAATAGGCAATGTCTACGTCTTTGACATCCTGCTCGGTCAGGAATTCTAATTCAACATCGGCGATGTCATTTTTCGACAACTGCCAGGAGTAAAGCGCCTGAACGGCACATTCACGGGCGCGGCGACGAGCAGCAGGTTTCACGGATTTCCCCTTAACTAGATTCAGGCCTTAATAGCCTTGATAACATTAATCATTTCAAGCGCGGTCAGTGCAGCTTCTGCACCTTTGTTACCGGCTTTTGTCCCTGCGCGTTCGATGGCTTGTTCAATGCTTTCTGTGGTCAGCACGCCAAAGGCAACCGGGATTTCGCTGTTCATGGCAACGCTGGACAGGCCAGAGCTGCATTCGCCCGCTACAAATTCAAAGTGGGCAGTGCCCCCGCGGATCACGGTGCCAAGTGCAACAACCGCGTCAAATTTACCGCTTTCAGCCAGTGCACGAGTTGCCAGAGGCAATTCGTATGCGCCCGGGACCCAGACTACGGTGATGTTGTCATCGCTGACCTGACCGATACGCTTTAACGCATCAACAGCGCCGGAAAGCAGGCTGTCGTTGATAAAGTTGTTAAAACGAGCAATCGCGATCGCTACGCGCGCGTTAGGCGTGGCTACAACACCTTCGATAACGTTCATAGTTTTCCTTAAAGTGGGTTCAGGAGTTTCTCAACCCCAGCCGCAGGGGGGCGGATTCTATCATAAAATTACCCTGTCTGGACATGCGCTTTTAACGCCATTCCATCAGGGGGGAGTAAAATTCTCAGTACACCGGCTTCAGGCGTAAACGTAAGTCAGGGCCAATCTGGCGGATATCGCTGAAAGCAAACTCCGGCGCATCAGTCAGATGTTGTAAACCGGGCAACTCGCAAAGTGCTCGCCCATTATTACCCAATAACTTAGGCGCCATATAAACGATTAATTCATCAACCAGACCCGCTTGTAATAAGGCACCGGCCAGCTGCGAGCCCGCTTCCACCCAGATGGCGTTTATCTGGCGTTTTGCCAGCTGCATCATCAGCAGAACCAGATCAATACGGTTATCGCGCCCGGCCACGCGCCATTGTTCGACGGACTCCGGCCAGACCTGCGAATCGGCTTCAAGGCGCGCCAGCAAGACATCACCAGGAATATTCACCAGCTGATGCTGCGGTGTGACGCGATTCTGGCTGTCGAGAATGATACGCAGCGGCTGGCGCAGATTTCCCTCGGGATAGATCGCCTGCACTTCGCTGCCCAGCTCGCTCCAGCGTACATTCAGCGAAGGATTATCGGCCAGCACGGTGGCGCTGGTGCTCAGAATGGCCGAGCTTTCAGCACGAAAACGCTGAACATCCGCCCGGGCGGCCGGAGACGTGATCCACTGGCTTTCGCCGGAAGCCATCGCCGTTCTGCCATCCAGAGACGCGCCCATTTTCAGCTGTACGTAAGGAAAACCTGTACGCATGCGTTTGAGAAAACCGAGGTTTACGGCTTCTGCCTGGGAATGCATCAGCCCGTGGCTGACGTCAATACCATTCTGTTTAAGGCGGTATAAACCACGACCGGCGACTTCCGGATTCGGATCCTGCATCGCGGCGACCACGCGGCTGACACCGGCGGCCAGCAAGGCATCGGCACAAGGCGGTGTGCGCCCGTGATGGCTGCAAGGTTCGAGGGTTACGTAGGCAGTCGCGCCGCGGGCTTTCTCACCGGCCATGCGCAAAGCATGGACTTCGGCGTGCGGTTCACCGGCACGCAAATGATAGCCTTCGCCGACGATTTCGCCATTTAATACAATGACGCATCCCACATTGGGATTGGGTGTGGTGGTGAAACGCCCGAGACGCGCCAGTTCGAAAGCGCGTGCCATATAGCGTTCATCAGCAGGTGATTCATCAGAAAGATTTTGAACAAAAGACGGTTGGTCAGGCAGCATCAGCTCTCCTTAGTCCTGAAGACGGGCGATCTCTTCACCAAATTCACGGATATCTTCGAAGCTGCGATACACCGAGGCAAAGCGAATGTAGGCGACTTTATCCAGCCCTTTCAGGGCGTCCATCACCAGATTGCCGATCATCTTGGCTGGGATTTCACGTTCGCCGGTTGCGCGCAGTTGCGACTTAATGTGACTGATGGCCGTTTCGACATCATCAGAGCTGACCGGGCGTTTTTCCAGTGCTTTGAGAAAACCGCCGCGAAGTTTGTCTTCGTTGAAAGGTTCGCGAACTTCATTGCTTTTAATGACGCGTGGCATCACCAGTTCAGCCACTTCAAAGGTGGTGAAACGCTCATGGCACACCAGACACTGACGGCGGCGGCGAACCTGCGATCCATCGCCTACCAGACGGGAATCGATGACTTTAGTATCAACAGCGGCACAAAATGGGCAATGCATAGCACTTCCTGATCGCGAACTCAATTGGACATTAGTTTAACCCGAAGTGTGCCGACAACAAAGGCTGTCGCTACTTTCATCGACATCGGGTTAAACTTAGCTATCTATATTGGTGCCCGGACGGAATGTTTCAACGGGCAGATGAAAGGAAGTCTCTGATATGACGAAACACCCGCGATTTTTACTGGCCTGTGCCGCGTTATTCAGTCTGGCGGGCTGCGCGAAGCAAAATCCTCAAATGCCGGAACTTAAAACGGAAGTGGGTCAGCTCAATCAAAAACTGCAACGCCTGACAGATCTGGCCATCGCGCTGGAGCAGCAGACCACGCTTAACCGCCAGTCATCAAATGGCGTGTATTTATTGCCGGCAGCGAAAAGCGCCGCGCTGCTGAAAAGTGATATCGGCCAGCTGGAAGTTCAGCTGACCCGCGTCGCACCCGATGCCACCGGCATTCAGGCCGTGCTTGAAATCAAAAACACCTCCGGTCAGCCATTGCCGCCGTTTACGGCTTCTTTAAGCTGGGGACAGCTGGATCCGGTCACCGGCAAACCGCTGACCGTCGATATGCAAACCCAGACGATTACCGTCGAGCCAGATTTATTACCGGGGCCGGTGAAAACCGTCGAGGTGAAGTTTAATCAGGTGACTGTCGACACGCTGGGATTTGTACACCTGCATAATATCTTGGCGACACCGCCGGCACAGCCGGTCGTAGCGACTGCCACAACGCCTGTCGTGGCTAAATAGCAGCAGCGAATTACAAACCAAAAAAAACCCCGCATCGCGGGGTTTTTGTTTTCAGGTCGGTAGCTGAACCATCGGCAAATTACGGAAGAATCGAAGGCTGATCTGCGCCCTCTTTTTCCACTTTCTGCTGCAACATGTGTTCACGCTTCATGCCCAGTTTCAGAGCCAACGCAGACGCCACGTAGATTGACGAAACAGTACCAATTGACACACCAATCAACATGGTCAGAGAGAAGCCTTCCAGCAACGCACCGCCAAAGATATAGAGCATCAATACCACCATCAGCGTGGTTGCTGAGGTCATAATGGTACGGCTTAACGTCTGGGTCAGGGACACGTTCATGATTTCGTAAGAGTTACCGCGACGAATTTTGCGGAAGTTTTCACGAATACGGTCCGACACCACGATGGAGTCATTCAGCGAGTAGCCGATAACCGACATCAGGGACGCGATAATGGTCAGATCAATTTCGATCCTGAACAGCGACAATACGCCCATGGTGATGATCACGTCGTGCGCCAGTGCGATTACTGCACCCAGCGCCAGTCGCCATTCAAAACGGAACCCGACGTAAATCAGGATACAAATCAGCGCCATCAGCAGCGCCATGCCGCCAGCCTGCGCCAGATCGTTACCCACGCTCGGCCCCACAAACTCGACACGTTTTACGGTGGCGTCTTTGTCGATATCAGCGTTTACCAGGCTAAGGACTTTATTCCCCAGTTCCTGACCGGCATTACCGGAAACAGGCGGAAGGCGAACCATCACGTCACGGCTGCTGCCAAAGTTCTGAACAACAGGATCCTTGAATCCTGCTTTTTCCAGATCGGCGCGCATGTCGTCGAGGTTAGCGGGCTGACTGAGGCTGATTTCAATGACGGTACCGCCAGTGAAGTCCAGACCCCAGTTGAATCCGCGAACACCCATAATCGCGACGGAAGCGATAAACAACAGGCCTGAAATACAGAAGGCCACGTTGTCCCAGCGCATAAAGTCGATGACTTTACGGCCGTAGTTCAGTTGTTCAACAGTATATGGTTGTTGCTGTGCCACAACGCACTCCTCAGATAGACAGCTTTTTAATGCGTTTGCCGCCGTAAACCAGGTTCACGATTGCACGGGTTCCCACGATCGACGTAAACATCGAGGTTGCTACACCGATAGCGGTGGTGATAGCAAAGCCTTTGATCGAACCGGTACCCACTGCATAAAGAATAATTGCCGTGATCAGGGTAGTAATGTTGGCATCGACGATACTGGAGAACGCGCCTTTATAGCCTTCATGAATCGCCTGCTGAACGGAACGTCCGTTCTTCAGCTCTTCCTTGATACGTTCGTTTATCAGTACGTTGGCGTCGACGGCTACCGCCAGCGTCAGCACGATACCGGCAATCCCCGGCATGGTCAGCGTTGCACCCGGCAGCAGCGACATGATCCCGACAATCAGAATCAGGTTAGCCACCAGCGCAGTCGTGGCAATAATGCCGAACTTACGGTACCAAACCACCATGAACAGAATGGATGCCACCAGACCCCACAAGCACGCTTCCAGACCCTGAGTGATGTTTTGCATCCCTAAGGTCGGGCCGATAGTACGTTCTTCAACAATCTGAATCGGCGCGATCAACGCACCGGCGCGCAGCAGCAGAGACAGCTGACGGGCTTCATTCGGATCGTTCACCCCGGTGATACGGAAGCTGTTACCCAGACGTGACTGAATCGTCGCCACGTTGATGACTTCTTCCTGTTTCGCCAGAATCGAACGGCCATTCGCATCTTTCTTACCGCTGTCTTTATATTCCACGAACAGGGTAGCCATCGGTTTGCCGATGTTATCCTTAGTGAAGTTAGACATGGCGTTACCGCCAGCGCTGTCGAGAGAGATGTTAACCTGCGGCTGATTGTACTCATCCATGCTGGATGTAGAATCAGTGATGTGGTCACCGGTCAGGATCACGCGTTTGTACAGAACTACCGGACGGCCATCACGCATGTTTTTCACTTCGCTGTCGCCCGGTACACGACCGGTTGAAGCAGCAGAAGCATCCACATTGGTGTTTACCAGACGGAATTCCAGAGTCGCGGTCGCGCCTAAAATTTCTTTAGCACGCGCAGTATCCTGTATACCCGGCAACTCAACCACGATACGGTCAGCCCCCTGACGCTGTACCAGCGGCTCGGCGACACCCAGTTGGTTGACACGGTTACGCAGGATAGTGATGTTTTGCTGAACGGCATACTCGCGCGCTTCACTCAGGCGAGCATCAGTCATCACCACGCGAGCTGCATTATCGCCGCTGTTGGTGATCACTAAATCGCGGTGACGTGGGCTCAGGTAGCTGACCGCAGAATCACGGGTAGCAGCATCGCGGAAACGCACTTCAACGCCATAGTTGTCGAGCTTACGCACCGTGGCATAAGGAATATTCTTGTCGCGCAGGTCGCTGCGCATGTTGTCCATCGTTTGCTCTTGCAGCTTACTCAGCGCGGTATCCATATCCACTTCCATCAGGAAGTGAACACCACCACGCAAGTCGAGGCCCAGCTTCATCGGCTCAGCGCCCAGCATGCTCAACCAGCGCGGCGTTGCCGGCGCGAGGTTCAGTGCAATAACAAACTTGTCGCCCAGCGCTTCAGTCAGCGCTTCACGTGCACGGAGCTGTACATCCGTGTCTTTGAAACGGGCAAGAATAGCGCCATTCTCCAGAGCAACTGATTTGATCTGGATTTTGCTTTGATCTAATACGTTACGGACTTGGTCCAGCGTTGCTTCACTGGCGTCGGAACCCCGAGCACCAGTGATTTGAACAGCCGGATCCTCACCATAAAGGTTGGGAAGTGCATAAAGCAAACCGACGATGACCACAACGATCAACATCAGATACTTCCACGCAGGATAACGGTTTAACACGGCAGTTCCCTTCGGGAAAATCGAAAATTAGATAGACTTCATCGTGCCTTTTGGCAGAACTGCTGCCACGAAGTCACGTTTGATCATCACTTCGTTGGTGTCGTTCAGTGCGATAACTACATAACCGGTTTCGGCTACTTTAGTTACGCGACCGATCAGACCACCGGTGGTCATGACTTCGTCACCTTTACCGATAGAGTCCATCAGTTTTTTGTGTTCTTTAGAACGTTTCTGCTGCGGGCGCAGGATCATGAAATAGAAGATTAGACCAAAAACCACCAGCATGATAACCAGAGAGTAAGGACTTCCCTGTGACGGTGCGCCGGTCGCTGCGACTGCATCGGAAATGAAAAGACTCATTTAAATTCCCTCATTGTTGTTGTGAAGCAAATTGATGTAATACAAACCGAGAATCCGACCCGGAGTCTGGCGATGAAACGTCTCGCACAATACCCCATAATGCCGGTTCAAGAAATTATAAAATCGGCACCCCCTTTCGAAGATGCCGATACGAAAAAGAAATCAGAAGTTTAAAGGCGGAACAGGCTTGCCTTTACGCTCGTAGAAGTCTGTCACAAACGCTTCTAATTTACCCTCTTCAATAGCCTGGCGTAAACCGGCCATCAGACGCTGGTAATAGCGCAGATTATGGATCGTATTTAACCGCGCACCGAGAATTTCGTTGCAACGGTCAAGATGATGCAAGTAAGCGCGGCTGTAATTGCGACATGTGTAGCAATCACAGTGTTCGTCGAGCGTTGACGTGTCATCTTTATGCTTCGCATTTCGGATTTTCACGATGCCATCGGTCACAAAAAGATGACCATTTCGCGCATTACGCGTTGGCATCACGCAGTCAAACATATCGATACCGCGACGCACGCCTTCCACCAAATCTTCAGGTTTACCGACACCCATCAGATAACGAGGTTTGTCTTCCGGGATTTGCGGGCAAACGTGTTCGAGGATACGGTGCATATCTTCTTTTGGCTCACCTACCGCCAGGCCGCCCACAGCGTAACCATCAAAGCCGATATCTACCAGCCCTTTTAATGATACATCTCGTAAATCTTCGTAAACGCTGCCCTGAATAATACCGAACAAAGCATTCTTATTATTCAATTCGTTGAAGCGATCGCGGCTACGTTTTGCCCAGCGCAAAGACATCTCCATAGAACGTTTTGCGTAATCCCAGTCAGCAGGATAAGGCGTACATTCGTCGAAGATCATCACGATGTCCGAACCCAGATCGTTTTGGATTTCCATCGATTTTTCAGGGCTCAGGAAGACAGGATCTCCGTTGATCGGATTGCGGAAATGCACACCTTCTTCTTTGATTTTGCGCATCGCGCCCAGGCTAAATACCTGGAAACCGCCGGAATCGGTGAGGATCGGGCCGTGCCAGTTCATGAAATCATGCAGGTCGCCGTGCAGCTTCATGATTTCCTGACCCGGGCGCAGCCACAGGTGGAAAGTGTTACCCAGCAAAATCTGTGCGCCGGTTTCCTTTACTTCTTCCGGGGTCATGCCTTTTACGGTGCCGTAAGTACCCACTGGCATAAATGCCGGGGTTTCGACGACGCCACGTTCAAAGACCAGACGTCCGCGACGTGCGCGGCCATCGGTAGTGCTTAATTCGTACTTCACATTGCCTCCAGCATCAGAGAAACAGTCTGATGAGGTTAAGTCCGTGGCATGATGCCCGGAAAAGAAAGCCCGAATGCACCGAGTGCGTCCGGACCGTTAATTACAAAAAAGTTACTGGCCGACCACTTCCTGCGGCGCCAGCGGGTTACGGTTGATGAACATCGCATCCCCATAACTAAAGAAACGGTACTGCTCTGCGACGGCCTGATGATAGGCATTCATCGTATTTTTATAGCCGGCAAACGCCGACACCAGCATGATCAGCGTCGATTCAGGCAGGTGGAAATTGGTAATCAGGGAATCAATCACCTGATAGTGATAACCCGGATAGATGAAGATTTTGGTATCGCCGAAGAATGGCGCAATCAATGCATCTTCACTGGCCTTCGCCGCACTTTCCAGCGAACGTACAGACGTTGTGCCCACGGCCACCACTTTATTGCCGCGCGCTTTACACGCCAGTACCGCATCCACGACTTCCTGAGGCACTTCGGCATACTCGGCGTGCATGATGTGGTCTTCAATGGTGTCCACGCGAACCGGCTGGAAAGTCCCTGCTCCCACGTGCAGTGTGACGAAAGCAAACTCCACACCTTTGGCTTTCAGCGCATCCATCAGCGGCTCATCGAAATGCAAGCCAGCGGTTGGCGCAGCTACCGCACCCGGACGTTCGCTGTACACGGTCTGATACAGTTCACGGTCAGCATCTTCATCAGGGCGGTCGATATAAGGCGGCAGCGGCATATGGCCGATTTCGTTGAGCAGAGTAAAGACATCACGATCTTCATTAAACTCCAGCTCGAACAACGTATCGTGGCGCGCCACCATCGTCGCTTTAATATCTTCTTTATCACCAAGCAGCAGTTCTGCACCCGGTTTTGGCGATTTGGACGCACGCACATGCGCCAGAACGCGGTGCGAATCGAGCACACGCTCAACCAGCACTTCAATTTTTCCGCCGCTGACCTTACGGCCAAACACCCGGGCCGGGATCACGCGGGTATTGTTAAATACCAGCAAATCGCCGGGATGGATTTTATCGAGAATATCGGTGAACACGCCGTGCGTTAACTCACCGCTCGGCCCGTTCAGAGACAACAAACGACAGCCGCTGCGCTGGGTCTGCGGATAGCGCGCAATCAGGGATTCAGGGAGTTCAAAAGAAAAATCGGCAACACGCATGGCTTTTCACTTCACTTAACGACAAAAACAGGCGGCTTAGTCTAGAGGGACGGGGCATCCCCTGCAAGCATCTGCGTCAATAAAGGCACCCGCTGCCCTGTCAGAGATCAACTTTCCTGCGTTATACTGCCGTCATGAATTTTCTCGCTCACCTCCATCTGGCCTCACTGGCTCAAAGTTCCCTGACCGGCAACCTGCTGGCTGACTTCGTTCGCGGCAATCCTGACGGACAATTTTCAGCTGAAATTGTCAGCGGGATCCGCATGCATCGCCGCGTAGATACCATGACCGATTCGCTGCCGGAAGTGAAAATTGCCCGCAGCTATTTTCGAGAAGATTTTCGCCGCGTCGCGCCCATCACGCTCGATGTGGTCTGGGATCATTTTCTCTCACGTCACTGGGCCACAATTCATCCGCAACAGTCGCTGGAAGATTTTCTTGACGACTGCCAGCAGGAAATAGAGCCGCAGTTGCCTGAAATGCCGGAACGCTTCCAGAATCTGAATGCGTATTTATGGCCGGAACGCTGGATGGAACGTTATGCCGTGCTGCCTTTTATTGGCGACGTATTGCGCGGCATGGCTAACCGGCGGCCAAAACTCAGCGCGCTAACCGGTTCTTTCCATGATATCGAGCTCAATTACGACGCCCTCGAACAGCTTTTTTGGCAGTTTTATCCGGTCATGATGCAACAGGCGAAAGACCGACAAATCTGACAAATACCGCGAATTTTGTGATTCCATCCGCAATTCCCTGCAATCCAAAAGGTTGTTGTTAAAAAAGTATGGGACTTACGTCAAAGACTGATAGCCGGATGCTATCTGATTGATTGGTGCGATGGGGTTTATTCACCCGAGGGTTGCCCCTATACTGGCAGTCGTTTTGTTCACCCTTCCTTCTCACCTACGACGCCCGTAAGGGTTTCATAAGGAGTAATATTATGGTTCTGGTAACTCGTCCAGCCCCTGACTTCACCGCAGCAGCAGTTCTCGGTAGCGGCGAAGTAGTTGAAAACTTCAACTTCAAAAAACACACTGCAGGCAAACCTACTGTTATCTTCTTCTGGCCAATGGACTTCACTTTCGTTTGTCCTTCTGAGCTGATCGCTTTCGATCACCGTTACGAAGAATTCCAGAAACGTGGCGTAGAAGTGGTAGGCGTGTCCTTCGACTCCGAGTTCGTTCACAACGCATGGCGTAACACCCCTGTTGAGAAAGGCGGTATCGGTCCTGTTAAATACGCGATGGTTGCTGACATCAAACGCGAAATTCAGAAAGCCTACGGTATCGAACATCCGGACGCTGGCGTTGCACTGCGCGGCTCTTTCCTGATCGACAAAGAAGGCGTTGTTCGTCACCAGGTAGTGAACGATCTGCCACTGGGTCGTAACATCGACGAAATGCTGCGTATGGTTGACGCACTGCAATTCCACGAAGAGCACGGCGAAGTGTGCCCGGCTCAGTGGGAAAAAGGCAAAAAAGGTATGGGCGCTTCTCCGGACGGCGTGGCTAAATACCTGACAGAAAACGCGTCAAACCTGTAATCCCTTCACGGATTTCAAGGTCAATAACGGTCAGCTTAGCTGGCCGTTTTTTTTTGCCTGCCATCCGGCACGATCACAATTTCCCCTTCCCGCTCCCTGTTCTGCCTGTTTTACGTCTACGCTGAAAATGTTCCACTCCGGTCATTATGGCGTGCAGTTTGCATAGTTCTGATCGGATAAAACACACAAAAAAGCGTTATCACACAATAACCTGAAGGTTATGACTCATAAGACAGGGTAATAAACAGGAGCCCCTATGTTACGGAAATCACTCATCGCGCTGACCTTGCTGACCAGCTTTCCGCTGTACGCCGCGTCCAGCCCTGCGGTTGAAGCCAAAAACGGCATGGTTGTCACTTCGCAATATCTGGCCTCTCAGGTCGGGGTCGATATTCTAAAAATGGGCGGAAACGCCATTGATGCCGCCGTGGCCGTTGGCTACGCGCAGGCCGTCGTCAACCCATGTTGTGGCAATATCGGCGGCGGAGGCTTCATGACGGTGCATCTTGCTGATGGCAAGGACACTTTCATTAACTTCCGCGAAACCGCACCTGCCGCCGCCAGCGCCAATATGTATCTGGACGCCGACGGCAATGTGAAAAAAGGCGCCAGCCTGTACGGATATCTCGCGGCAGGTGTACCGGGCACAGTACTGGGCCTGGATACGGTGCAGAAGGAATACGGCAAACTGACGCGCCAGCAGGTGATGGCACCGGCGATTGAACTTGCCCGTCAGGGCTTTGTGCTGACCCGCGCCGATACCGATATTCTTGATACCAAGGTTGACCGCTTCAAAGAAGATCCTGAGGCAGCGCGCATTTTCCTGCGTAAAGACGGCAGCGCACTACAGCCGGGCGATAAACTGGTTCAAACCGATTTAGCCAATACGCTGGAATCCATTTCAAAACACGGGCCGGATGCTTTCTATAAAGGCAAAATCCCGGCAGCAGTGGAAGCGGCCTCGAAAAAAGGCGGCGGTATCCTGACAGCGGCAGATTTCGCGAACTATAAAGTCACTGAGGACGCGCCGATCACCTGCAGCTATCGGGGCTATAAATTCGTGTCCGCACCGCCGCCAAGCTCCGGCGGCGTGACGATGTGTGAAATTCTCAACATCGTTGAGGGCTACGACATCAAGAGCATGGGCTTCAACTCAGCGGCGTCGATTCATGTCCTCACCGAAGCCATGCGCCATGCTTACATGGACCGCAATACCTATCTTGGCGATCCGGAATTTGTGAAAAACCCGATTGACCGCCTGATCAGCAAAAGCTACGCCGAAGAAATTCGTAAGAAAATAGAAGCAGATAAAGCCACGCCTTCCACAGCCGTTCAGCCGGGGATGGAACCGCACGAGAAACCGGAAACCACCCATTACTCTATCGTCGATAAAATGGGTAACGCCGTCTCTACCACTTACACCATCAATGGCTTGTTTGGCTCTGTGGTCATCGCGCCAGGAACCGGTTTCTTCCTTAATGATGAAATGGATGACTTCACCACCAAAGTCGGTGAGAAAAACCTCTTCGGCCTGGTGCAGGGCGTTAAAAATGCTATCGCCCCCGGTAAGCGCCCACTATCGTCTATGAGTCCGAGTTTAGTGACCAAAGACGGCAAAACCTTCATGGTTCTCGGCTCGCCGGGAGGTTCGCGCATCATCACCATCACTCTGCAAACGGCGCTGAATGTTATCGACCACGGTATGCCACCGCAGGAAGCGGTGAATGCGCCACGTATTCATCATCAGTGGTTGCCGGATGAAGTCTATTACGAGCAGCGCGGCGTTTCACAGGACAGCCTGAACATCTTGCAGAAGATGGGTTACAAAATGGTGGAACAAACGCCGTGGGGTGCCGCAGAGCTGATTATGGTGGGATTACCGGGTGCCGCTGGCGTAACATCCGCGACCTCAGGTAATGATTCGGCAGTTTCAGGCAAGGTGCGCGAAGGTTATCTGTACGGCGCGAATGATGTGCGACGCCCCGCAGGTGCGGCCATCGGCTATTAACCGGCATCCTTCACGCTATTTCTGCGTCGGCTGCCTTCATTCACCCCGGTCACTTACCTGTGTAAGCTCCCGGGGATGTACTCAGTTACCGCGTTGATATAGCCCGAATGATTTGGTTAATAAAATTTATAAACAGTAAAAAGCCCCCGGGATCATCAGATCCCGGGGGCTTTTCTTTACCGGAAGGTAAGTGCTTGCTTACGCTTTGTTGTTCAGCGCCATCGCTTGTTTTTTGCGGTCATTGCGCAGTTTAAAGGCATAACCGACCAGCAGCGCCACAACCCAAATCATCCCGACATACAGCGAAATACGGGTATCCGGGAAGTAACCAATCAGGCCAATGATGAACACCAGGAAAATGATACCGAACACGGAGGTGTAAACACCGCCACGCAGCGGGAACTCAAGTTCTTTAACCTGCTGTTTGCTCAGCTTGCGACGGAAACCAATCTGGGAGAACAGGATCATAATCCACACCCAGACAGTTGCGAACGTCGCCAGAGACGCGATCACCAGGAACACGTTTGACGGCATGATGTAGTTCAGGTAAACCGCCACCAGCAGCGCCGCCATCATCACCAGGACAGTGACCCACGGCGTCCCCAGACGCGAAACCTTGCTGAACATTTTCGGTGCCTGTCCCTGCTCTGCCATACCGTGCAGCATGCGGCCCACGCCGAACACGTCACTGTTAATGGCAGAAAGCGACGCGGTGATCACCACGAAATTGAGAATAGCCGCTGCCGCCGTAATGCCCATATGCTGGAAGGTCAGAACGAACGGACTGCCCTGCGTACCCACCTGATTCCATGGGAAAATGGACATAATCACAAACAGCGTACCCACGTAAAACACCAGAATACGCAGCGGAACAGAGTTGATGGCTTTCGGAATGGATTGCTTTGGATTCTCAGCTTCACCGGCTGTGATGCCGATGATCTCAATGCCGCCGTAAGCAAACATCACCAGCTGGAGCGACAGAATCGTCCCCATGATACCCTGGCTGAAGAAGCCGCCGTTGCTCCACAGATTGTGGATACCGGTCGCCTGTCCGCCGTTACCAATGCCCCAGAAAATAATGCCAAAGCCTGCCACGATCATGATGATGATGGTCAGTACTTTGAAGAAGGAGAACCAGAACTCCAGCTCGCCGAAGACTTTCACGCTGACCAGATTGATCGCGCCGATAATCAGCACCACGCTGAGCACCCAGGTCCATTGCGGCACATCCGGGAACCAGACGCCCATATAAATGCCGAATGCCGTCACATCAGCGATAGCAACGATCAGGATTTCGAAACAATACGTCCAGCCGGTGATGTAACCCGCCATCGGCCCGAGGTAGTCCTGCGCATAGCGGGAGAATGAACCGTTCTGCGGGTTGTGAACGGACATCTCACCGAGAGCTCGCATGATGATAAACGCGATGATCCCACCGACCAGATACGCCAGCAATACACTCGGCCCCGCCATTTTGATGGCATCTGCCGAGCCATAAAACAGTCCGGTTCCGATGGCTGATCCCAGTGCCATAAAGCGAATATGGCGCGTTGTCAGGCCACGTTTTAACTTCGTGCCCGGCGCTTCGTTCTGCGCTGTTGGTTGTTCAGCTTCTTGCTGCATGTGCATTAACCCGTGTTGTTTTTTTAACTATCAAAAATCGTATTCTAAAAAATGACTTTTAGCCTGCCAATGAAAAAGCCACGGAAGGGTTCTCCGTGGCCTGATTGGCTAAATATTCTTCAGACGATCATTCTTTCAGGTCTTCGAACATTCACCCGATAATCATTGGTGCGCGGTGACGCTGCGCGGGCCGCTGATTTTGTCATAAATCCCGACCAGTACCAGCATTAATAATGACGGTGGTAACCAGGCAAGACCTTGCGCAGCCAGTGGCAGGTTCGCGGTCCAGGCTGGCATCAGATCAGCAAAAGCAGAAGCCTTAATACCGTCAACAATGCCGAACACCAGGCTCACTACCATGACCGGCGCCACAATACGTGTGGTGCTGTTCCACCAGCGCAGGGTAAAGCTCAGCACAACCAGCGCGATACATGGCGGATAAATAGCCGTCAGTACCGGCACAGAAATCTGGATCAGATGGCTCAACCCGAGGTTGGACACCAGCATGGAGAACAGACCCAGAATGAATACCAGCGTTTTGTAAGACAGCGGCAGATATTGGGCAAAAAATTCCGCACAGGCGCAGGTCAGGCCAACCGCTGTCACCATACAGGCGATGAAAATCAGCGCACCTAAGAAGAAGCTGCCAACACTACCAAAAGTATGAGCGACGTAAGCATGCAGGATAACCGCACCGTTGGTCGCATCCGGCACCAGCGAGGCGCTGTTTTCGCCGAGTTTGAACAGGCTCAGATAAACCAGCATCAGTCCCAGACCAGCGATCAGACCGGCAAGAACGGTATAACGGGTCAGCAATTTCGCATCAGATACACCACGGGAACGCGCGGCATTAACAATAACGATACCGAACACCAGCGCACCCAGCGTATCCATGGTCAGATAGCCATTTACAAAGCCACTGGAGAAAGGAACGGTCTGGTAAGCACCGACAGCAGGCATTGGCTGACCGGCAGGCCACAGCAGTGCAGCGATACCCAGCGCAGCCAGAGCCACCATTTTCAGCGGTGCCAGGAAATGTCCGACAGTATCAAGCAAACGGCCCGGATACAGGGAAATACCGATAACCAGGCTGAAATAAATCACGCTGTAAATCAGCAGTGGCAGCGGGCCATCACCGGTCATCGGCGCGATACCCACTTCAAACGAAACCGTTGCGGTACGCGGCGTGGCAAACAGCGGCCCTACCGCCAGATAACAGACGGTGGCCAGAAGAATACCGGCACCACGACCAATTGGCGTACTCAGGGCATCCACACCGCCGCCAACGCGCGCAAGTGCAATTACCGTCATCACCGGGAGTCCGACCGCGGTGATCATAAATCCGGCGGCAGCCCACCAGACGTCATGACCTGCCTGCAGGCCAACCATTGGCGGGAAAATAATATTCCCGGCCCCGACGAATAAGGCGAAGGTCATGAAACCCAGCGCCATAATATCTTTATTTGTTAAACGAGTACTCATGATTGGTGTCGTGTTGCCTGTTCAAATGAATAAAGTGTCCGTTGCCGTCGCCGTGCCACGTCGTCAGAAGGATGAATGGCATAAAAGAGCCAGAGAGCACCCGATGAGGAACGAAGTAAGCTAAAAACGCCTGATGATATGCAGATAATTACGTTGTTATGCAGGGAGTATCGAGCGACAGCGGACGCTAAGGTAAACGTTTATAGCGTATAAAGGCAAGCCGAGATCCAAAAAGCAGAGTGTTTGACCAGATTAACAATAGAAGACAGGTATATTCACTAAATACAACGAAAAACACGCCATATGATATGTATGATTTTTGAACTAACGAAGCACAAGATATGCTCCGGTAAGACGAAAAATGCGTGAAATCACCACTCTCAGGTTATTTCACGCACAGTTTACAGCATTTTTACAAGGTCAAAATTCGACCACGCCCTGGCATTACCAGACGCGGGCGGCGATATCGACGACCAGCTTCAGCTTTTCCCACTGCTGCGCTTCGGTCAGGCTGTTGCCCTCTTCCGTTGAAGCGAAACCACATTGCGGGCTGAGGCAAATCTGGTTGATATCCAGATATTCTGCTGCTTCGGCCAGACGTGCCTCCACCGTTTTCGCCAGTTCAAGCTCACCGGATTTGGTCGTGATCAGACCCAAAACCGCCTGCTGATGGCCTTTTTTGATAAAACGCAGCGGCTCAAAGCCTCCGGAACGCTCATTGTCATATTCCAGGAAGAAGGCATCGATGTTCACGCCACCAAACAGAATCTCTGCCACCGGCTCATAGCCGCCTTCTGAAATCCAGGTGGAACGGAAGTTGCCCCGACAGACATGCAGACCAATCACCAGATCATCCGGTTTACCGGCAATCGCTTTGTTCAGCACATCGGCGTAAGTGCGCGCTAACTCTTCCGGAGAGTCGCCACGTTCGCGGATTTGTTTCTTCTGATCTTCAGAACACAGGTATGCCCAGACGGTGTCATCAAGTTGCAGATAACGACAACCGGCATCATAAAACGCCTTAATCGCGTCACGGTAAACCTGTGCCAGATCGTTAAAGTAGTCTTTCAGATCCGGATACACTTCTTTACTGATCGCATTACGGCCACCGCGGAAATGCATCACGCTCGGGCTTGGAATGGTCATTTTCGGCACTGCACTTCCGCTGATGCTTTTCAGGAAACGGAAATCTTCCAGCATCGGGTGTGAGCCGAAACCGAGTTTGCTGACGACTTTGATGCTGCGTGCTTTAGTCTGTACGCCGTTGAACTGGATCCCCTGCACCGCATCGTAACCTTCAACGCCTTCCAGACCTTCGAAGAAATCAAAGTGCCACCATGCGCGGCGGAATTCCCCGTCAGTGACCACTTGCAGACCGGCTTCACGCTGCAAATCCACCACTCGGCGGATTTCGGTATCTTCTACGGCACGCAGTTGCGCGGCATCAATGTCACCGGCCTGAAATTGCTTACGGGCTTCTTTAATAGCGGCCGGGCGCAGGAAACTGCCAACGACGTCAGCGCGGAATGGAGGTGTTGTACGTTGCATGAAGAACTCCTTATGACATCCCGCCATTGGCGAAATGCGAATGATTCATTAAGTAAATAATTACCTTACGTTATATTTAGACATCTGGATGTCTAAACGTCTTTAACAGGATACTGTCATGCAGATGCTTCACGGGCAACAGAGGAATCTTCATGGGACGTGAATAAAATTCATGTTCACTTCGCGATGTTTCATGATGCTGAACAATATTTGCAGCCTTGCGATCTGTAGTAATAAATACTATAGTTTATTTTACCAGGGACGATGGCATGAACGGTTTACGTATTTTTGTTACAGAGGATTTTCACGACTTCATGACCGATAACAAACTGTCGGAAAAGGATATCCTCAAGTCTGCACATGAACTGGCAAACGGACTTTTTGATGCGGATTTGTCTGGCAACATTTACAAGAAAAGAATTGCACCGACAGGAAGGTCGAAATCAGGGTTTGGCCGTGCCATCGTCGCTTTCCGTTTTGAAGATAAGATTTTTTATATCGATGGCTGGCTGAAACACAGTGTCCGCAAGAACGGGCCTGAAATTCCCGACAAACTTTTGTCTTTGTATAAGGCAATTGCTAAAGATTTGCTCAATTTCACAGAGCAGCAACTCGAAATAGAGCTTCGAACTGGATTAATTAAAGAGGTGATTTCTAATGGTTGATGAACGTTTGCTAAAACTGCAGCGGATGGCTCAACGCTTCCATGATTCATCTGGCGTGGTTTCACAAACCACGATGCGCGAAATTAACAACATTGTGGATGAAGCCGTACAGGAGGAAAGGCTGAGAGCCTTTGCAGAAAGCTCTGCCGAACGTATACGCGCGCTGCGGGAAAAAGAAAAAATCAGCCAGGGCGTGCTGGCCAGACTCATCAATATGTCGGCTAACAGCATTCAAAAATGGGAGCGGGATGAAACCAAACCCACCGGTGCTGCTCTGATCTTACTGATGCTGATCGAAGAAAAAGGTTTACAAATCATCTGCTAAAAGAAGCCACAGCGTGGGCTGTGGCTTCTTTTTATCCCTTCACATCGCTTTGGCTGGCCTGTTCCTGAGGAACAATCAGTTTCGGTGCCAGTGTAAATATAAAGCGGGTACCGACGCCGACTTCACTCATCACTTCAAGTTTTGCGTTGTGATGACTCAGGGCGTGTTTGACGATGGCCAGCCCCAGACCGCTGCCGCCCGTCTGGCGCGAACGCGCTTTATCGACACGGTAGAAACGTTCAGTCAGGCGCGGCAGGTGTTGCGGCGCAATACCCGGCCCGTTATCACTGATCTGGAACTGCGCGCCATGCGGCGTTTGTTGCCAGCTGACTTCTATCCGCGTCCCCGCCGGGGTGTGGTTGACGGCGTTGTACACCAGATTCGACACCGCGCTGCGTAACTGATCTTCATTGCCAAAGACCTTCAGTTTCTCGTTTACACGGAACACCACTTCGTGACGGCCACTGCTTAAGGATTGCACTTCGCGCTCCAGCATGCCGAGCATTACCGGAATATCGACTTTCTCGTGCATATCGATATTTGCTGACGCTTCGATTTTCGACAATGTCAGCAGCTGCTTGACCAGCCCGTCCATGCGCCGCGTCTGCTCCTGCATGGTGTCCAGCGCTTTGGTACGAAACGGCTCTTCCAGTTTGGCGTCTTCCATCATTTCCAGATATCCCTGCAATACAGTCAGCGGGGTTCTCAGTTCATGACTGACGTTAGCGAAGAAGTTACGACGTGCACCTTCGAGCTGACGCATCTGCGTAACATCACGCGCCACCATCAGCAATTGCCCTTCGGAATAAGGCATAACGCGAAACTCGACGTAATGCTCGTTATTGAGTTGCAGATTCAGGGCACGGCTGAAATCACGGGTCTGGATCCAGGTACGAAACTCGGGATAACGCAGCAGGTTAAAGATGTGTTGTCCGTTATCTTCCGGCCAGCGGAAACCGAGCAAATCTTGCGCCAGCCCGTTACACCAGAAAATATTGCCCTCTTCCGTCGTCAGTACCACCGCATCGGGTAATGATTCGGCACCACTGCGGAAACGTTTAATGAGCTGACCTAATTCGCGACGGCGACGGCGGTTACGCATCTGCATCTGGTTTAGCCCGTAAAACAAAGGCTCCCAGCTCCAGCGGCCATTCGGCGGGGTTATGCTGCGGTCAAGCCACAGCCAGTGAGAGAGTTTGAGCTGGTTGTAATAATTCCAGCCCAGCGCCGCCAGCAGCGACGCAAAGAGGAGCCAGCCGAAATGGCCGACGAAGATACCGAGGATTAACGCGGGCAGGCAAAAGAGAAAGAATTCACCGGCCAATCGTTTCCATGACAAACGTTCTAGCACACAGATTCTCCGCTGTGGGGACTCAATAACGCGTTGAAAAACGGTATCCGGTTCCACGAACAGTCTGGATCATTCTGTCATGTCCACTGGTTTCCAGCGCTTTACGTAAACGACGAATATGCACGTCTACCGTGCGATCTTCCACATAAACGTTAGTGCCCCAGACGTTATTGAGCAACTGTTCGCGGCTGTAAACACGTTCGGAGTGGGTCATAAAGAAGTGCAATAATTTAAATTCGGTCGGCCCCATATCGAGCGCCTGCTCGTTGGCCATCACACGGTGAGACGACGGATCCAGGCTTAAACCCTGCATGTCGATCACTTCTTCCACCGCCATTGGCGAGATGCGTCGCATCACGGCTTTAATGCGGGCAACCAATTCTTTTGGAGAAAACGGTTTGGTGATGTAATCATCGGCACCGACTTCCAGGCCGCGTACCCTGTCTTCTTCTTCACCGCGGGCGGTCAGCATCATCACCGGAATTTCGCGGGTCAGCGCTTCACGTTTGAGATGTTTGATAAACTGAATACCGGAACCGCCGGGTAACATCCAGTCGAGCAGGATAAGTTCAGGGTAAGGTTCTACCAGCTGGCCAACGGCTGAATCAAAATCTTCAGCTTCTACTGCCTGATAGCCATTCTGTTCCAGTACAAAACACACCATTTCACGGATTGGAGCTTCGTCTTCAACCACCAGTATACGTCTTGCCATCGTAGGTCCTGCCAATAGGTTAGCGATCTTTTATTTGATTGCGGGCGCCATTATGCGTCAGTTTTGTGACAGATTTATGAATAGAAAGGATGGTTCATTACAGTCAAATATGACAGAGACATTTCTTCTATTCAGCTGCCATCTCGCTGAAATTGGTCTGATTTATCGGGGACAGCGTCCCCCGCCGACGTTTATACTTTGCCCCATTGTCGTCATCCAGATCCATACGGGAGTCTCATGCGCCTGATCCACACGTCAGACTGGCACCT
The DNA here is from genome assembly GCF_003263545.1 of Rahnella sp. AN3-3W3. Lineage (NCBI taxonomy): Bacteria > Pseudomonadati > Pseudomonadota > Gammaproteobacteria > Enterobacterales > Yersiniaceae > Rahnella > Rahnella sp. AN3-3W3. The sequence goes on along the minus strand of NZ_JYDG01000013.1, from coordinate 9,500 downwards.
CGGCCAGTACTTTTTCACCAAAAGCCGCGCCGCCGAACATCAGGCATTTTTGCGCTGGCTGACTGGTCAGGTGCAGCAACATCAGGTAGATGTCGTGATTGTGGCAGGCGATATATTTGATACCGGTTCCCCGCCCAGCTATGCCCGCGAGCTTTACAACCGCTTCGTCGTCGAGTTGCAACAAACCGGCTGTCAGCTGATTGTACTGGCGGGGAATCACGATTCTGTCGCCACGCTCAATGAATCGCGAGAACTGCTTTCCTGCCTGAATACGCGGGTGATTGCGACCGTCGGCGAAAACCTCTCTGAACAGATTTTAGTGCTCAACCAGCGTGACGGGACACCGGGCGCGGTACTTTGCGCTATTCCGTTTTTACGTCCGCGGGATTTGCTCGCCAGTCAGGCGGGACAATCCGGCAGCGACAAACAGCTGGCATTGCAGGAAGCCATCGCCGCGCATTATGACGCGTTGTGGCAGGCCGCGCAGACCAAACGCGACGAACTCGGCGTTTCGCTACCGATCATTGCTACCGGCCATCTGACCACGGTTGGCGTCAGCACCTCCGATTCCGTGCGCGACATCTATATAGGCACACTCGATGCCTTCCCCGCGCAGGCGTTTCCGCCGGTCGATTACGTGGCACTTGGTCATATCCACCGCGCACAGTGCGTCGCCAAAACCGAACATATCCGTTACAGCGGTTCGCCGATTGCGCTGAGTTTTGATGAACTGAGTAAAGCCAAAAGTGTGTACTTACTGGACTTTGAGGGCGCGACGCTCAACGCCATCGACACGCTGGAGATTCCCGTTTTCCAGCCCATGCAGATAATCAAAGGCTCGCTGGCAGAAATCGAAAAACAACTGGCGCAGTTCGAAGGCGGCGATCCGGCCAAACCGGTGTGGCTGGATATTGAAGTCGCCACGCAGGATTATCTCAGTGATATTCAGCGCCGCATTCAGGCGCTGACGGCAGATTTGCCAGTAGAAGTGGTGCTTTTACGCCGCAGTAAAGAACAGCGTATCAACCGCATTGAGCAACAGGAAAAAGAGACACTCAGCGAACTGAGCGTCAGTGACGTCTTTGAAAGACGGCTGGCACTGGAACCGGATCCTGACGAACCACGTCAGGCGCGGATGCGCACGCTGTTTGCGCAGGTTGTTGAACAGGTCACCAGCGGTCAGAATGCGGAGGACAGCGCACAATGAAAATTCTCAGTTTGCGTTTAAAAAACCTGAACTCGCTGGAAGGCGAATGGAAAATTGATTTCACCGCTGAGCCTTTTGCCAGCAACGGATTGTTCGCCATCACCGGCCCGACCGGCGCGGGGAAAACCACCCTGCTCGATGCCATCTGTCTGGCGCTGTATCATCAGACGCCACGTCTGAACATCACGCCAAGCCAGAACGAGCTGATGACGCGCCACACCGCCGAATCGCTGGCCGAAGTGGAGTTTGAAGTCAAAGGCGTCGGTTATCGCGCGTTCTGGAGTCAGCGCCGCGCCAAAAACTCGCCGGACGGCAATCTGCAGGCACCGAAAGTAGAGCTGGCATTGCTGGCCGACGGCAAAATTCTGGCCGATAAAGTGCGCGATAAACTCGATGCCATCGCCACACTGACCGGGCTGGATTTCGGTCGCTTCACCAAATCCATGATGCTGTCTCAGGGGCAATTTGCCGCATTCCTGAATGCCGATGCCAATGACCGCGCCGAACTGCTGGAGGAACTGACCGGCACCGAAATTTACGGGCTGCTGTCTGAGCGAGTATTTGAGCAACATAAAGAAGCGCGGATAACGCTTGATGGTCTGCACCAGCGCATGGCCGGGATCGAACTGCTCAGCGAAGAACAGCGCCAGACGCTTGAAGCACAACTTGCTGAACTGAACGCGCAGGAAATCACGCTCAGTCAGCAGGCGCAACAGCGCCAGCAGGATCTGAACTGGCTGCAACAGTGGCAGCAGGTGCAGCAAAAACAGCAGCAATCTCAGCAAGAACTGACCGCCGCCGAGCAGGAAAATCTGGCCGCCGCGCCGCAGTTACAGCAACTGGCGCGCAGCGAACCGGCAGAAAAACTGCGTCCGTTGCTCAACGATCGCCAGCGTTGTCAGGATGAATCGCAACGTCTTCAGCAGCAACTGGCGCACCTGACGCAGCAGCAGGAACAGCAAATCGCGCAAATGACGCCGCTGAATCTGGCGGTGGAGCAGGCACAAACGTCACGTCAGAAACAGGCGGAAGAACAGCGTCAGACCCAAACGCTGATCGAAGAAAAAATCCTGCCGCTGGATGGCGAAATCACCCGTTTGCGTAAATCACTGACTGAAACACAGCAGTCTGTCACTGATGTGCAGAAACTTGTCAGTGAGCATAACGCGACGCTGGTGCAAATGACCGCCGAACGACAGAAGCTGGACGAAGAAAGCCGCCAGCATACGACCCGCCAGACCGCGCTGACCGGCGCACTTAACACTGCGCAACAGCGTCTGACTGAGCAGGAAAAACAGCACCCGCTGGCAGCATTGCAGAAACGACAATCCGAACTCACGCAGCTGCGTCCGGTGCGGCAACAGCTGTTTTCACTCGCTCAAATTTTCCCGCAGCTTAATCAGCGCGTGCAGCAACAGCAAAAAGATTTCCTACAGTATCAGACGCAACTGGCTGAAGAAGAACAGCGTCTGGCCACCATCCGCCTGCAATGTCAGAAACAGCTGGAGCATCTCAACGACGTTAAAGCACTGCATAAACAGGAAATGCTGATCGTCAGCCTCGAAGCCGAACGTGCGAATCTGCAAAGCGGCAAAGCCTGCCCGCTGTGCGGTTCCACATCGCATCCGGCGATTGAACATTATCAGGAGGTCAAACCTTCTGAAACGGCGCAGCGCGTCGAGAAAATGCAACTGGAGTTCGATGCGGTAAAAGCCAGCGGTATCGAACTGGCAACAAAAATTAAAAGTCTGAAAGAACAGCAAACGCGGCTGCAAATCCAGCTGGAGCAAGACCAGCAGCAACTGAATGCGCATACCGCAAACTGGCAACAGCTCAGCGCACCGCTGAACCTGACGTTTACGCTACATGACACCGCCGACATCACTCAATGGCTGACCGCCCGTGATGAAGAAGAACAACAATCGCAGGCGCTGATTAGCCAGCACGAACAGCTGGCCCGGGCGCTGCAACAGGCGAAAGATGCCCTGAATGACGCACTGAACGCGCAGCAGAAAGTGCAGCAGCAAAGCGCATTGCTGACCGAACGCGTTACCCGGCTGGAAGAGACGCAGGCGAAATCTCAGCAAGACGTCGAACGGCTGCAAAAGTTGTTTGCAGAAGGCGAAAAAAACCTTTCAGAACTGACTGCTCAACGCCTTGAACTGTTCGGCAACCGCCAGGTGGCGCAGGTTCGCGAGCACTTACATCAGCAACAACAGGCGGCAGAAAAAGCGGTCAGTGACGCGCAAACCGCATTGCAAAAAGCGCAGGAACAGCGCGATCAGCTGGCCGGGCAACTGGCGGGCACTCAACAGCAACAGTTGCAGGCCACAGAACAACTGACGCAGGCGGAGCAGGCGTGGCAACAGGCGCTGAGTGCCAGCGGATTTGCCGATGAAGCCGCGGTGAAACTGGCGCTGCTGGATGACGCACTTCGTCAGCAGCTTCAGCAACGCAAAGAAAATCTGCAACAACAACTGGCGCAGGCGCAGGCATTACTGGCGGATGCCGGTCAGCAGCTCGAAAAACATCGTCTTGCCCGCCCGGCTCATCTGAGTGAAACAGAAAGCGATCTTGACGTTCTGACAGCGCAGCAGGCAGAACTGACGCAACAGCTGAAAGCTTTACAGCAACGTCTGGGCGAAGTGAAAAACCAGCTGGAAAGTGACACATTACGCCACAGCGGACAACAGGCGCTGATAGCTCAGATTGCCCAGGCGCAGCTGACCTGCGATGACTGGGGTTATCTGAATCAGATGATTGGCTCCAGCGACGGCGCAAAATTCCGTAAATTCGCGCAGGGACTGACGCTCGACCATCTGGTGTATCTGGCGAACCTTCAGCTCGAAAAACTGCACGGGCGATATTTGTTGCAGCGCAAAACCAGCGATGCGCTGGAATTACAGGTGGTCGATACCTGGCAGGCGGACGCCGTGCGCGATACCCGCACCTTATCCGGCGGTGAAAGCTTCCTGGTCAGTCTGGCACTGGCGCTGGCGCTGTCTGATCTGGTCAGTGATAAAACCCGCATCGACTCGCTGTTTCTCGACGAAGGTTTTGGCACACTCGACGCCGATACGCTGGATACCGCGCTGGACGCTCTCGACAGCCTGAATGCCTCGGGCAAAACCATTGGCGTGATCAGCCATGTGGAAGCGATGAAAGACCGTATTCCGGTGCAAATCAAAGTGACTAAGGTGAACGGTCTGGGCGTCAGCCGCCTGAGCAGTGAATTTAAAGTCTGACAGATTATCCTGCGGAGCAACTGGCGGGTATATTGCTAGCCATCTGCTCCGCAATGGATCCTGATTGTGAGCAACTGCGCAAAATTCGCACCAGCGCAGTGCGCTCATTGTTTCCAACCCGCTGAATTCCCGCTTATTCCCTCCTGCTGACAAACTGGCACGCACTGTGCTTAACGTTATGTATACAAGTTGCAGTACAAGTTGCAGCGCCTGCATAACCGTTAAGGGAACCGCCCATGAATAACATCAAACCTGAAGTCGATAAAAAACGCCGCCAGCTGATGAAATGGCTCGCCATCACCGGCGGCGTCTCCACGCTTGGCGGTATGATCCCGACCTCGGTCTTTGCGGCTGATGACGATGAAATCCGCATTGGTTACTGGCCGATTGTCGGCGGTTTACCGTTATATGTGGCGCTGGAACAGGGCTTTTTTAAAGAAGCCGGACTGAATGTAAAAGGCGTTAAATTCGCCAGCGCACAGCAAATTGTCGAGGGGATGATTACCGGCAGGATCCACGGGTGCGCTAACGGCACGGCCACAGGCGCGCTGGGTCTGGGGGCTATCACCTCACCGGATTTGTTCAAAATCATCTGCTCGAATCCGTCCAATCATCAGCTGGTTCTGGATGAATTTCTGGTGCCGCTGAACAGCACTGCGAAAGCGATCAGCGATCTGAAAGGTAAGAAGATCGCCTGCGGGCCGGGGATCCAGAACGTGACGATGGCGAAGATCATTCTGGAGAAAAATGGTTTCACTAATCCTTCAGTGATCGAACTGCCGGTCGGGCAGCACGCACCTGCGCTGGCCGCCGGACAAATTGACGGCGTGTATACACTTGAACCCACCGGCACCGTCGGGCGCATGAAAAACCTTTCCCGCACGCTGGAAACCGGCGTCATTTCTAAATACGTGCTCGGCAATGCAGACGCGCCCTGGTTCGGCGGCGCCGCGGCGCTGAACTCCAGTTTTATCGCCAGCAAACCGGAAGAAACCAAAAAGTTTATTGCCGCTTATCAGAAAGCGGTGGAATTCATTGCGGCGCATCCTGACAAGGCTCGCGAAAACGTCGCCGGTTACACCAGCATAGAACCGGCGCTGGTGAAAGAGGTGCCGCTGCCGGGCTTTGTGATGTATCCCGATTTAAAAGGCGACAACCTGCAATGGTTCCAGAAATTTTATGACGTCTTTACGGAAAGAAAAATCTTCAGCAAACCGGTGGATGTCGCTTCGCTGATTTATAAAGGATAAGGAGAAACAGGATGACTTCACGCTGGTCTTCAAGGTTACTGCCGCTGGTCGGCCCTGTGCTGCTGTTTTTATTCTGGCAACTGGCCGTCAGCGCAAAATGGCTGAACCCGGTGCTTCTGCCCTCGCCCGTCGAGACGATTGGCTACATGTTCCAGTCATTTTTCGATGCTTCCATGCGCACCGACATCGGCGCAACCCTTTACCGCACGCTGGTATCCTTTGCTTTTGCCGCAGTGATAGGCGTGCCGCTCGGCGTCATTTTAGGCAGCAATGAAAAGATCTATCGCAGCCTGGAATTTCTGATCGACTTCTTCCGCTCCACGCCGTCATCAGCGCTGATCCCGCTGTTTATGCTGATTTTCGGCATTACCGATGCTAATAAAATTGCCATCGCCGCCTTTGCCGCGGTGCTGGTTATCCTCTTTAACAGCGCGTACGGCGTGATGAATGCCAAGAAAACCCGGCTGATGGCGGCCAAAGTGATGGGAATTTCCCGCTGGCATATTTTTAAAGACATTCTGCTGATGGAAAGCCTGGCGCAAACCTTCGTTGGCCTGCGCACCGGTGTGTCAATTGCGCTGGTGATCGTGATCGTCGCTGAAATGTTCATCGGATCGGAAACCGGCCTCGGCCACCGGATCATCGATGCCCAGCAGGTGTTTAACATCAAAGACATGTACGCCTCGATCCTGATCACCGGCGCGCTGGGTTATCTGCTGAATCTGGCTTTTTTGCTGCTCGAGAAAAAAACCGTCCACTGGAGTAGCAAAGCATGACGCAACCTCTCTCGCTGAACCCCGATTACAAAGGCCCGCAGTTGCCGCAGTACGCCACGCGCCCGGATACCCATGTGACGATCCGCGGACTGAGCAAGGCGTTTGCCGGACAGCCGCTGTATACCGATCTCAATCTCGACTTACCGCGTGGAAAGATCGTGTCGATCTTCGGCCCGAACGGCTGCGGTAAATCGACGTTAATGAACATGATCGCCGGGCTGATCCCGGTGGATAAAGGCGACATTCTGTTCGACGGCAAAACGCTGGCGCAGACCACCATCGGTTATGTGTTTCAGAACTACCGCGACGCGCTGTTTCCGTGGATGAGTGCCCGCGCCAACATCGCCTACCCGCTGATCCGCCACGGCATGAGCAAAGCGGATGTGAATGCGCGGGTCGAAGAACTGACGCAGATGTTTGATATCCGCTTCGACCTGAAACGCTATCCGTATGAGCTTTCCGGCGGCCAGCAGCAAACCGTGTGCATCATGCGGGCGCTGGCGACGCGTCCGGAAGTGATGTTCCTCGACGAGCCTTTCTCGGCGCTGGATTTCGAGATGACGCTGTTTATCCGCGATAAATTGCAGGAAGTGCAGCTGGCGACTGGCGTCACCATGCTGATTGTGTCGCATGATCTCGAGGATGCAGTGTTTCTGGCGGATGAGATTTTACTGCTGACACGGCGACCGACGCAGATTGCAGAAATTGTGCCGTTTGACCTGCCGCGTCCGCGTGGTTCTGAAATCATGAGCCACCCGGAATTTATCCGCGTGAAGGCGCACACGCTGGACGTGTTTAAACGGGAGATGGCGCTTTAACTGCTGGATTATGAATGAAATCAGGGACGCAAACTCTGCCCCCTGAAAATTGATGAAGAACTTACAACGCAAAACGCGATTGCGGCCACAGCCAGGCAGCGCCGCGCACTCCGCTCGAATCACCGTGAACCGCTTTGAGCATTGGCGTTTCACATTCCCCGCCAAATACCCATTGTTTAACCAGCAGCGGAACGGTCTGATACAAACGATCCACATTACTCATGCCGCCACCGAAGACAATCACGTCCGGATCGAGAATATTCACTACGTTTGCCAGCGCCTTAGCCAGACGACGCTCATAACGACCCAGCGCCAGTTCCGCCGTTTCATCGCCCCGCTCAACCAGCGCAATAATCTCTGCGCCGTTTAAACGCTGACCGGAATGACGGAAGTAGTCTTCTGCAAAACCGGTGCCGGAGACAAATGTTTCGACGCAGCCTGATTTTCCGCAGTAGCACGGGACTTCGCGGGCAAACTGGATTTCTTCCTCATCCTGCCACGGCAGCGGATTGTGGCCCCACTCGCCTGCGTTGCCGTTGCCGCCCGCGTGCGCCACGCCGTTAAGCGCAATGCCGGAACCGCAGCCGGTGCCGATAATCACGGCGAATACAGTGTGGCGGCCTGCACCTGCCCCGTCGGTGGCTTCGGAAACCGCCAGGCAATTGGCGTCGTTTGCAATATGCACTTCGCGTTTGAGCAACAGCGCCAGATCCTCATCCAGTTGCTGACCGTTCAGCCAGACCGAATTAGCATTCTTCACTTTGCCAGTAAACGGCGATAACGTGCCGGGGATCCCCAGCCCTACACTGCCGCGCTGTCCGGTGCCTTTCTCGGCGTCCAGCACCAGCCCTTCAATCGCCTTGAGTGTGCGCTCGTAGTCATTTCTCGGCGTATCGACCCGTTTGCGAAACAGCTCTTTGCCTTCATCCGATAACGCTATAACTTCTATTTTTGTGCCGCCTAAATCAATGCCAATTCGCACGTTTTATTCTCCTTTTTATGTCCTGCAGCGTCAGTTTTTCTGATTCTGTTCAGTTTAGAAGCCAGTGGCCTCTGTCACCAGAATAAGCTGTTATGCAATGTTACAGGCCACGGCGATTTCTTAACGACGACCGGCGCTCAATTGGTTATCATGCCGCCCTGCATTCATTTATTCAGCGTACCACGAGTGCGCCGGGACAGGGATAACGCCATGTTATGGTTTAAGAATTTGTTGGTTTACCGTTTGAGCCGTGAAGTTTCGTTATCTGCTGACGAAATGGAAAAACAGCTCAGTGCTTTCACCTTTACCCCGTGCGGCAGCCAGGATATGGCGAAAACCGGCTGGGTTTCACCGATGGGTTCTCACGGTGGCGACGCGCTGACTCACGTCAACGGCGGGCAGATCCTGATCTGCGCACGCAAAGAAGAAAAAATTCTGCCTTCTCCGGTTATCAAACAGGAGTTACAGGCCAAAATTGATCAGCTCGAAGGCGAACAGCACCGCAAGCTGAAAAAGACCGAAAAAGATTCCCTGAAAGATGAAGTGCTGCACAGCCTGATGCCGCGTGCATTCAGCCGCTTCAGCCAGACGTTCATGTGGATTGATACCGTTAACGGCCTGATCATGGTCGATGCCGCCAGCGCCAAGAAAGCCGAAGATATGCTGGCGCTGCTGCGTAAAAGCCTCGGTTCGCTGCCGGTGGTGCCGCTGACCATGGAAAGCCCGATCGAGCTGACGCTGACCGAATGGGTACGTTCAGGCGAAACGCCTGCCGGTTTCACCTTACAGGACGAAGCCGAGCTGAAAGCAATTCTGGAAGAAGGCGGCGTGATCCGCTGTAAAAAACAGGCGCTGGTCAGTGACGAAATCGCCACGCATATCGAAAATGGCAAACTGGTCACCAAGCTGGCCGTTGACTGGCAGGAACGTATTGCCGTGGTACTGGCCGACGACGGCAGCATTAAACGCCTGAAATTCAGCGACGTTATTCGTGATCAAAATGAAGACATCGACCGCGAAGATTTCGCCGGACGTTTCGATGCTGATTTCGTGCTGATGACGGGTGAACTGGCGGCGCTTATCCAGAACCTGATCGAAGCATTGGGCGGCGAAGCACAACGCTAACACCGGATGCAGAACGTAAAAAAGGCGCTCATGAGCGCCTTTTTGTTTGTACTGTGTCTGTATATTATTTGGTCAGGTATTTACACAAGTACGAAGA